>CAZTDA010000180.1:0-5076 GCA_964612155.1 uncultured Eubacteriales bacterium
CGGTAGGAGGCAAAATCGAGCGAGACGACCCTGACCGAGATGCCGACCGCCTCGAGTTCGCGCTGCAATTCGTTGGCCAAATTGACCTTTGCGGTGTTGTCGCTGTTAACGGCGAGCCGCAGCGTACCGGGTGAGATAATCGATTGCACTTTGGCTTTTGCGGCTTCGATATTTTGAATCAAATTGTTGCAGCTTGTTTCAACCTTTTTATAATTCGGATTAAACGGCGTTTTAGCAATTTCGGAATAACCGCCGAAAAACGCGTTGACGCGGGTGCGGTCGATGGCGAGCGAAATTGCGGTGCGCAAATTGGTGTCGGCGCAGACCCCCGCCGCAGTAAACCCGATGTAGACCATTCGATTCAACGGTACCTGATAGACATTTCCCGAGACCGTAGGGAGCGTGTTGCCGATCAACTCGCAGTATCCGGCGTTGATGATATTCGCTTTTAAAGAGTCGTTCAACGCATCAAAATCGGGAACGGCCTTTAAAACAACTGTTTTTACTTTTGCCTCTGCGGCAGTCGGGTGAAACGCGTTTAATGTCAGCTTTGCGCCGTCGTTATAAGACGGGATGTACATACCGCTGCCGACATAATCGATTTTTGACTCGGTCGGTGCCACGTAATTGGCCTTTTTGATGATCGGAAAGGTCAGCGCATTTAGAAAATTGATGTTTTCCTTAAACAGCTTGACCACCACGTCGTTTCCGTTTTTAGAAACATCGCTGACAATCGAGGATAAATAGGCATAATCAGCACCGGCAATCGCCTTGGAATAAGAAAACATCACGTCGTCTGAAGTGATGGCTGAGCCGTCCCAGAAAGTGCGTCCTGTGTTTAAGACAATTTTATATTCAAAGTCGGAAATTTTTTCTACCGAGGCTGCTAACACCGCGTAGGTCATCATTTCGCTGTCCGGTGCAAAAAGCGGCTCGTAACAGAGCTTCGCGATTTCACGGTTCAAGTCGGTGATATCGGCGTACGGGTCAAGAGAATAAGCGGAATGGTACGCCAAAATCAATTCTTCGGCATCCACTGAGGTGGATTTGCTTTCCGCCGTATCGTCGGATCCGATCAATTGTCCCGGTTCCGACCCGCAGGCGCTGTACAAAAACAACATCACCATCGCTAAAAACAGCGCGATTGTCTTTTTCATCCCGCCGCTCCCGTATCTTTTATTGACCGCACACATCGCAGAACTCAATATACTGAGATTTTTTATACCAGCCGTAAGCGGTGTTCTTGCAGTTCGGACCCGCCATCAAGCCGGAGACCGTGCAGTAAAGCCGCCGTTCCACCAGATCGGAATTGAAAAACTCAGCTGAATCCTTGCCCTCGTGAATCTTTTTCATCACTTTGAGCCACGCGTCCAAAGAGGGGTTGGCCAAGCTCTCGTCCATCTCGGTCTTGGTGTCGTAACCGGTCCAGACAACGCCGACATAATAGGGCGTAAGACCGACGAACCATCGATCGTTATAGTCGGTGGTGGTACCGGTTTTAGCCGCCACGGGGAACCCGAGCTGCGACGCTTTGCGTCCGGTGCCGTTTTCGCCCTCAACAACTCGCTGCAGCAGCCGATTCATAATAAAAGCGCTCTCCTCGGTCATCACTCGGGTCGTGGTCACATTTTTCGATAAAATCACGTTTCCGTTGGCATCTTCCACTTTTGTATAGGTATAGGGATCGGTGAAAAGACCGCCTTCACCGCCGTAAATCTGATAAGCGGCAGCCATCTCCAACACCGTGACACCATGAGTCAAAGAGCCCATACTCAGCGGCGCAAGCCCGATATCCGAAAAGGTTTTACCGTTAATTCTTTCTGATTTTACAAGCGAAGTCATGTGCAGATTGTTATAAAGGAAATTAAAACTGACTTCCGGGGTTAATTCTTTCAGCGTCCAAGCTGCGACCGTGTTGGTCGAACGCTGGATTGCATAATCAAGGGTCACAAGCCCTTTATAACCGCTGTAATAATTGTTCGGCCAGTTGTAGGGCTCACCGAAAGAATCCTGCAGCTGCATTGGCCCATCGAGCAATTTTTCAGACCAATAAATCATATCCATTTCGATTGCGGGGCCGTACACCGCCAAGGGTTTGATGGCGGAACCCGAGGAACGCGTGGAATCGGTGGCTCTGCTCCAAAGCAGGTTGGCGGTCTTTTCGCCCTTGCCGCCCACGATGCCGAGCACCCTGCCGTTATAATCCATAACAACCATTGCCGATTGCGGCTGATCGTCTCGATTTTCCTTAATAAAGTTGGCCTCGTTGTAATATTGGTCTTCCATCGCTTTTTGAACATTCAGGTCGACCGCCATATAGATACGCAGACCGCCGTTTTGTAGCAGATATTTCGCGGTGGTCGCGGTGTAGCCGAGTTCGGCCTGCAGGTCTTTCAAAACGTCCTCATAGACCTGATCTTCGTACCAGGAATAGACATCGGTGGTCTTAATGGAACCTGCCTGACCGACAAAAACGAGCTGTTGGTTGATGGCTTCCGTATATTCCGCCTTGGTCAGCCAACCCTGCTGATACATAGTTTTAAGCACATACATATAAGCTGTTTTGTTCTTTTCCGGATGCAGAATGGGGTTATTCGCGGTCGGATAGCGCGTGATGACGACGATGCTCGCTGCCTCAGCAGCGGTTAGCTGTGAGACGTCTTTTCCAAAATAAAATTTGGCCGCCGACTGGATGCCGTTGCAGCTGTAACCCAAAAACATTGTATTCATATAGGCCTCGAGGATAATGTCCTTCGAGACCGTCTTTTCGAGATTTAACGCGCGCATAATCTCTTGAACTTTCCGCTCAATCGTGACATCGTCATCGCCTGTGATATTCTTAATCAGCTGCTGGGTCATCGTGGAACCGCCCTGTTTGTTGCCCCAAAAATTAAAAACTAAATTGCCTGCCGCGCCGAAGGTTCTGACCCAGTCGACGCCGTGGTGCTCGTAAAACCGCTTGTCCTCCGAAGCCACGACGGCTTTTTGAACATGCTCCGGCACATCGCCGATGTCGACCCAGATGCGGTTTTCATCACTGTAGACCTTGGCCGTCTCGACATATTCTCCGGTGGTCGGGTCCTGCGCCAACATCAGGGTGGTATACTTTAAGCCCGAGATGTCGATGGTCGCGGTGGGATCGACGTATTTGATGACATACACGGTCATCACGGCACCGAACACGCAGCCCGCAATGATCATCATCATCACAAAGCCGGCGCAAAATCTCCAAAACTTTGCCCAGCCCGCGCTTTTTTCGTTATGATTCGGCCTCTGATCCGCTCTTTTTGCCTTGAGCTTTTCAACCAGTCCGCCGAACCCTTTTAAACTATTGTTATCGGCCATATTCTCCTCCGAGTCCAATTACTGTTCAAAAACGACCCATACTTTGTCGTCGTTTCCATTATAACACAGCCCTCATTGTTTTGCAATCCGAGTAAATTCAGACGGTTTGAGGTGCTCATTACTAGTTCCGGTAAATCAAAATAGATTTCTTAAAGTTAACGAACCGGAACTAAGCGTCCCAGACGTGAAATCTTCAAAAATCGGTGTCCTTAGGTTCAGGAATCGCCGGTTTTACCCGGCGATTTAAAACGAACCGGAACCAAGCATCTCAGACGTGAAATCTTCAACGGTTCGTTGCACTTGAAGATTGCGCCCATTTGAGTTATAATATACAGGCATTGTCACGTTTGTGTGATTGGAGAGGTTATTTTTGTATCATAGAATAGAGAAATATTTAATGGGGGTCACGAAGCCGGGACGGTATATCGGTCATGAAACCGGCTGCGTCATCAAAGACAAGGCGGATGTCAAACTCCGCTTTTGTTTCTGTTTTCCCGATATTTACGACATTGGGATGTCGTATTTAGGCCAAAAGATTTTATACGGCCTTTTAAACAACGACCCCGACATCTGGTGCGAACGGGCATATACCCCGTGGCCGGACATGGAAAAGGTGCTGCGAGAACATGATATTCCGCTCTACGGACTCGAGAGCGGCGACCCGCTGTCCGAATTTGATGTGATCGGATTTACATTGCAATACGAGCTTTCTTATACGAATATTCTAAACATGCTCGACCTTGGGAAGCTGCCGCTGCGCGCCAAAGACCGCAAATCCGCGTTTCCGCTGGTCGTCACCGGGGGCCCCTGCGTCAGCAATATGGAGCCGATCGCGGATTTTATCGACCTTGCAATGCTCGGTGACGGCGAAGAGATTTTACCCGAGGTCATGGCGGTCTGCCAACAGGCCAAGGCCGAGGGCTGGGACAAAGAAAAACTGCTGTGCGAAGCGGTCAAAATCGAGGGCGTTTATGTCCCCTCTTTTTACGATGTGGTTTACAATAATGACGGCACTATCAAATCCGTCACCCCCAAAAACGGTGCGCCTGCAAAGGTGAAAAAGCGCATTGTCAAAGACCTTGACGCTATGTATGCGCCGCCGCCCGGACCGGTCCCCTATATCGAAATCGTCCAGTCCAGAGCCGCAACGGAGCTGTTTCGCGGCTGTATTCGCGGTTGCCGTTTTTGCCAAGCGGGGTATCTTTACCGCCCGGTGCGCGAGCGCAAAGCCGACACCGTGCGCGACATTCTGCTCGACGAATGCACCGTTTCCGGTTATGAGGAGATGGCTCTCTCCTCGCTCTCGACCAGCGACTACACCGGGATTGTCCCGTTGCTTAAAGAGCTTTCCCAAAAGACCGAAGAAAACAAAATCAACCTCTCGTTGCCGTCGCTGCGGGTCGATAATTTCACCTCCGAGGTATTGGATAAGGTCTCTGCGGTGCGCAAAAGCGGCCTGACCTTTGCTCCGGAAGCCGGGAGCCAGCGTCTGCGTGATGTGATCAACAAACAGGTCACCGACGAGGAGTTCACGCGCACCTGTAAAATTGTCTTCGAGGGCGGGTACACCGCATTGAAACTATATTTTATGATCGGACTGCCGACCGAGACCGACGAAGATATATTGGCAATCGCCCAAATGGCACAAAAAGCCGTCGATTTGTATTATCAAAGCGGCCAGCGGGGTCACGGTGTCAGCGTCAACATCGGCGTTTCGACCTTTGTCCCGAA
>CAZTDA010000181.1:0-5072 GCA_964612155.1 uncultured Eubacteriales bacterium
ATTAGGTAAAACCACTTTAATTATGCCTTGAAGTTAAAGTGGTTTTACTATATTATACAGAATATGCCTGCCGCAGTCAAGAACACAGGCGCAAATATTGCCGGCGATTTCAAGCAACATTTGCGCCTGTTTTTTCGGTTTTAATGCTTGTTTTTGTTAATTTTGGCCGGAGATCAACTCAAGCGGATTGACGGATACGCCGTCTTTTGTTAAACTGAAGTGGAGATGAGATTCGTCGGCGGCCTCCGCCTGCGCGGTCGTTCCGATGGAGCCGATGACCTGCCCGACTTCGACCACACCATCCACCTTTACGGTCGGCTTGGTGCCGAGATTACAGTACTTGCTGACATAACCGTCGTCATGCGTGATGACGATGGTGGTACCCCAGAGCACATCCGAGGTGATTGACGTCACCGTTCCGGCCGCCATCGCACGCACCGGAGTGCCTGCCTCGCCTGCGATGTCAACCGCATTGTGCACGCGCCAATCGCGGAAAGTCGGTGAATAAACGGGCAGTCCTGCAGAATATTCCCGGGTGATTTCGCCTGCCACCGGCATGATGAATAAAAGCGCGTTCGGTTCGGTTGTTTCGTTGGTTTGTTCCGCCGTCTCGGGAGAAGCATTCGCTGCCGTCGCCTGATCCGAGGTTTCGTTGTTGGTCTGTGTCGCGGGTTCGCTGTTTTGGGTCACGGTCGGCTGAGAGGGTCCGAAAAGTTCACTGGACAAGCCGTTTTGGTTCACGTTGCCGCCGGTCTGGGATACCTCTTCGCTGACAACAGCGGAAGAAGTGTCCGTCACATCTCCTCCGGCTCTGTTATTATAAGCCGAAGTGATGAACCAGGCCGCCAGCACGACTAATGCAATGCAAAGTCCGATGATCTTGTAAAAACCCTTGCCCGTGATGTAGGCAATAAATTTACTCTCCTTCTTTTTGTTGAATTTATCGTCCTGTTCCATGGATAAACCATCCTTTCTGATTAAATCGACCGGTTCGGCACGCTAAACCGTGAAACGGTCCGCAGGATTCTTTTTTATTTTTTTCCGTATACTGGTTTTTATGCACTTTATTGAAAAACTTGTAACGATTCGACATTTTCTTGTCTCTATTAAACGTGAAGCGGAGGGATTATAATGGCCGATGACCCCAACACACACAAACAGGCGCTTTTCACACAGTATTATGCCCGCTTTTATTCCGAATTTTACCGCTATGCTTTTTATTTCATGGGCAGCGCAGAGGACGCGGAAGACGCCGTTTCCGAAGCCATTACCTTGGCATATGCGAAATTCGAGACGTTGCGGGATCGTGAAAAGTTTAAGTTCTGGTTTTTAAAGATTTTGCAAAACGCTTGCAAAAGCCGTCTGAGAGAGCGTTCGGCAGCCGATGTTCCCCTGTATAACGCCGACGACGAGCCGATAGACATTCCGGACAAAAGTGCGGTGGATCCCGAGACCCGAACCGCGCTGAACCAGATGCTCGAACGCCTGAAACCCGATGACAAGAATATTGTCTTGCTGTCGGTTCAGGGCGGATACTCTTCCGACGAGATCGCTTCGATGCTCGGCATGACCGCCGGAAATGTGCGCGTACGGCTCCACAGAGCCCTCGCTGCACTCCGAAACGGCCTGGTCGCAATTTAGAGCGACCTTATGGCTTTGCAATTTGAAGGAAAGCGTTTTTGCACATCCGAGGTTCACAGAACCGCCATTGTGTATGCAAAACGCCCCGTTTGAGAAAGGGCATGATGAACAATGAAACGAAAATTTCCGAATGAAAGCGAAATCAATCGGCTAAAAGCACAATTCGACGGAACATTCAGCGATCCGGCGGCCGACAAGGTGCCCGATTCGCTGTTGCCCCAAAATATCGGAAAGCTGCTTGAAAATGCCGAACACAATCAAAAAAAAGTGATTAAATATCCCGTTTGGCAGCGTTACGGCGCGATTGCCGCGGCATTTTTATTGGTCGTCGCGGCCTTTGCCATTCTCCCGAACCTTCCGACAACCGAGAGCATTACCGCTCCCGATTTTACGGCCGCTTCGGTGCCCAACGACGGCGACGAGCAAACCGCAGGCATAACAAACACCGTCAGCATTCCGGCAGCCATTACCACTTCCAAGGAAACGGCCGGTAAAGATTACAGCGCCGTCAAAAAGGTTTTTGATACCTATACCGAAAATCAGAAAAACAACTACGGTTATACTGGAGGCGGCGACATGAAAGCCGCTGCCGAAGGCGCTGCCAGCAGCCCAACCTTGACCGCACCTCAGGCATCGGCAACGGATAATGCGGGTCGCAACAGCAGCAGCTCGTCGACTAAAAATTTTTCCTCTACCAATGTGCAGGTCAAAGGCGTCGACGAAGCCGACATCATCAAGACCGACGGCGAATATATCTATTTCGTTGTCAACCGCTATTCCGGAAACAGCACCGTTGCCATCGCCAAAGCAAATGACGGCGAACTGAAAAAGGTCTGGGAATATAAGAGCGAAAACCATGCGATTTCCGAAATCTTTTTGTCCGAGGGCAAATTGATTCTGCTGATGACTCCGAATAATTATTACTATAAAACCTTTGCCGCAGAATTTGCACCGGTCAGCAGCGCCACCCGCGTTGAGATCTACAATTTGGCCGATAAGACAAAGCCCACGCTCGCACGTTCTTTTGAACAAGAAGGCAGTTACAGCAGTTCCCGTGTCAGCAATGGTAAGCTGCTGCTTGTCACCTGTAAATATGCTTACAACTATATCTACGGCGTAGCAAAGTTCGATGCCGAAGCCGTGATCCCGCGCACAATGGACTCCGTTGTTTCCGACAAGATGGTCATTTTGCCGCCCGACCGTTGCTATATCGTCCCGAATACCCAATCCCTTTCGTTCGGCACGGTCAGCACCATCGATCTTAAGAGTGACGCACCCGCGCAGTCGGTCACGGTCATGGGCGATATCAACACGATTTACGCCAACACCGAGAACGTCTATGTCACCCAAAACCGGTATGAATATGAAGAGAGAACCGGACAGTATTACGGAGGAACTATCGCTCCCGATGCGAAACCCGCTCCGGCTCAAACCTCTTCCGCAAGCGCTAAGACCGGTGCTGCCCAAACAACTTCCACCGTCACTGAATATACCTATTACGTCACAACCAACAGTTACACCGACATCACCAAGATCGCCTATTCGGGTTCCCTTAAAGTCGTCGCAACCGGTACCGTGAAAGGCAATCTGTGCAGCCAGTTCGCGATGGACGAATTCGAGGGCAACCTGCGTGTTGCCACCAACAACTGGGATTATCAAAACAACAACAAGCAGTTTAACAACTTCTATGTGCTGGACAGCAATATGAAGACCATCGGAAAACTCGAAGGTCTCGCCGAGGGCGAGAACATGTACTCGGTGCGCTTCGAGGGCAAAAAGGCCTATGCGGTCACCTACCGCCAGACCGACCCGTTCTTTGTCATCAACCTCGACAACCCCGCCAAACCCTTTGTGCAGGGCGAATTGAAAATCCCGGGCTTCTCGCAGTATCTGCACCCCTATGCCGATAATCTCGTGATCGGCTTCGGTATGGACGCCATTGAGGACACGACCGGCACCACCGGCCTGACCATGGGCTTCAAGGTTGCGATTTACGATGTCTCCGACCCGAGCAACCCCAAGGAACTTTCCACCTATTATATCGGCGACCGGGGCACCTACTCCGATCTGTCTTATGATCACAAAGCGCTGTTGTTCGATAAAGAAAAGAACATCATCGCCTTCCCCATCTCGATTTCGAAAGTCAAAGAGGGCGCTGATATCCGCGAATACGGCACAAACGTCTTTACCGGATATATCGTGCTCGGATACGACGCGCAAAAGGGCTTTTATGAAAAAGGCCGCATCACCCACACAACGAGCAGCGGCTCAACGAGTGCCGACTCGAAAGAATATCGTTATGACCTGAACATCACGCGCGGTATGTATATTGACGATGTGATCTACACGCTGTCAAACAGCATCCTTGCCGCCAACAAGCTCAGCGATTATAAAGAGATTTCGCGTATTGAGTTTGAGACGCCGCAGATTAATTATGTCGATCCGGTAATGCCCTCCACACCAGATTACGTGTCTTCCGCGGTTTCCAAGGTCTATTAAAAAACAACGATTCCGCCTCCGTTTTTAAATCACCGCTCCGAAAATTTCGGGGCGGTGATTTTTATATAGTAAAACCAATTTCACCCCAAGGCGAAATGAAGGTGGTTTTACCCAATGTGAAGCCACTTTCCGTTTACTCTCGCCTTGTTTTTAAGTGGCTTCACATATATTTCGGTTTTGTGATGCTTTGTGATGAAATTGCGGTGATATGGTATATTTTTGTTGGTATTTATTGACATATCAAAGGTATGGAACTATACTGTACTTATAAACAGAAAGCAGTGCGCAAAAAACAGAATTTAAATTTCGGTGCAAAAGGACATAAAAAGCGGACTTACAGTTATAAAATAGAACTGTACAACCGCTCCACTCATTGTTTGGCCGTGTCTGAAAGGAGAACCTCTTATGAAACGCTTTCGATTTCTTTTAATTACGCTCCTCTTGTCCGTTTTACTCTTGCCCATGTCGATAATACCCGTTAGTGCCGAAGAGAGCCCCGTATGGGACGGCAAGTCGGCTGAAGAATTTGCAGGCGGAACAGGTACAGCGGAGGATCCGTATCTCATTCAAACGCCGCAGCAACTTGCTTTTTTATCAAGAACTGTCAGCATCGGAACATCCTCTTATGAAAACGAACATGTCAAGCTCGTAAACAATATTGTTTTAAACGACACTACCAATTGGGAAAACTGGGACAAAGCTGCACCGGTTAACAAGTGGACGCCGATCGGAAACGATATGTTCGGTTTTCGCGGTACTTTTGACGGGAACGGGTTCACCGTCAGCGGAATTTTTTGCGCGTTAAGTGATTATCGAGGACTGTTCGGATATGTGTTTGCGGGTGGAACGATTAAAAATGTGGGTGTTGTAAACAGCTATATTCAGGGCGGCGGCGATGTCGGCGGTGTGATTGGATACGCTTTTTCCTGCAC
>CAZTDA010000182.1:0-5072 GCA_964612155.1 uncultured Eubacteriales bacterium
GTCGATATTGCCGCGCATGGAATTCGGGGAATGGATTATTGCGCAAAATTCCGTTTTGGTGGTGGTCAGTTCCCTGTTGCCATCCGGAGGCGGAATTGATGCAGCCGTTCAAAAACTGAAGGATTTATATCATGTCTCTCAAAAAGGTGAAGTCCGTTTTTGCCTGTTGTGCGACCCCAAAGAGTCCGATTTTCCGAGCACACCCCAGGAGGAATACGCGGCTCGTCTGCTGCGTGAAAAAATAGATTTATTAAACAGCACCCTTGCAGACAAATTTTATCTGGTTGTGCGTCCGAGGAGTTTTATTAAGACACAGGGGAAATTTGCGGGAAAAGAGCGCAAACGCGGCGCGGTCGGCGCGCTGGTCGGTATCATCACCGGGCAAAGCCCTGACGGGCTTTCGGCTTTTTGCGGCGACCTCACAAATTTGCGCGGCGTGAAATATCTGCTGGTATTGGATAGTGATACGGCTTTACAGTTGGACAGCGTGCAAAAATTTGTCGGAGCGGCAGCACATCCGTTGAACGATAAATACGGTGTCTTTTCGCCGTCCTTGGGCATCAAGCTCTCCTCCGCCGAAAGCACGTTTTTCACCAAACTGATGTGCGAGACAGGCGGAACGGTGGCCTATGACAACAACTGCTCCGAGTATTATCAGGATATCTTCGACGATTCTATTTTTTCGGGCAAGGGTCTGATTCGGGTGGCCGATTTTGCACAAAAATGCATCGACTGTCTGCCGGAAGAACGCATTTTAAGCCATGATGTCCTTGAAGGCTGTCTGCTGCGTTCATGCTATCTTTCGGATACCCAACTCTCGGACGATTTTCCGTCAACACCCGAGGCCTGGCTTGATCGCCTGCACCGCTGGACACGCGGCGACATTCAAAACTTAATTTTCGCCATTCCGGAACTCAGAGCGAAGTATGCGCCGAATATGCCCGCTCTATCTCCGATTTCCAAGAAAAAGCTGCTTGAAAACGTTGAGCGTGTATTTTTACCGATTTCAGCGGCAATTTGTCTGGTTTGCGCCGCTGCCGAGAAAAAGCGGCTGCTGCGAGCGCTGCAGTTGTTTTTCGGGCTTGGTTACGCCGTTTTTCCGCAGTTGAACGCGCTGCTTCAAAAACTGAGGCAAGGCGGTTTATCGGTGCTGCAAAGACGGTTTTTCGGTAACTCCATTCCGGTCTTATTGCGATTTTTAATGGCCTCTGGCGTAGGCATTTTGATGCTGCCGCAAACAGCATATACCAGCTTCGACGCGTCATTCCGGGCGCTTTGGCGCACGTTTGTCTCAAACAAAAAGCTGCTGGAGTGGACGACCGCAGCCGACAGCGAAAAAAACACCGTATTGTTTATGCGGCGCTATCTGCCCTCCTTTCTATTTTGGCTGTTCTTGTTTTTGGCAGGGGGCGGAACAACATTTAAGGTGTTCTCGGTTGTCGCTTTGTGTGCAACTCCCACACTGAAGTTGCTCGGAAATCCAAAAAAAATCCCGCCGACACAGGAGGCGGACACCGAGCGTGCCAATGTTTATGCCTCGCTGTGTTGGAAGTTTTACACGACCTATGTCGGTGCGGAAGACAACTTTTTACCGCCCGACAATGTGCAGGAGACGCCCGTATTTTCAGTTGCGCACCGCACCTCTCCGACCAACATCGGGCTTTATTTATGCAGCATTGTCTCGGCCTGCGATTTTGGTATGATCACGTTTGACAGCATGCTTGATATGCTAGACCGAACGCTCAAAACCATTGAAAAGATGGAAAAATCCAAGGGGCATTTGTATAACTGGTATGATACCAAAACCCTGCACCCCCTTGCGCCTCGGTATGTATCGACGGTGGACAGCGGCAATTTTGTCTGCTGCCTGACTGCCTTAAAAGGCGCGTTGATTGAACGCAACAGCGAGGATCAACGGGTTTATGACCTGCTGGCACGCATGGAGAGATTACGCGCCGATACCGACTTTTCGTTTTTATATAACCGTCGCCGCTCGCTCTTTCACGTCGGTTACCGATGCGATACCGAAACTCCGGATACCTCTTATTACGATATGCTGATGAGTGAAGCCCGTATGACCGGTTATTACGCCATTGCAAAAGGCATTGCCGAACGCAAGCACTGGGGTAATTTAGGTCGGATTATGGCCGGAAAAAACGGCTATACAGGTGTGCTTTCGTGGAGCGGCACGATGTTTGAATACCTGATGCCGCACTTGTTTTTGCCGCTGTTTGAGGGTTCTTTGGAGAGCGAATCGGTACGGTTTTGTCTTTATTGCCAAAAGATGCGTAGCGGGAAAACCGAAGGCAACAGTGTCTGGGGAATCTCGGAAAGCGGTTTTTATGCGTTTGACCCGCAGATGAATTATCAATATAAAGCCAACGGCGTTCAAAAGTTGGCGCTGTGCCGAGGGATGGACGAAGAGCTTGTGATCTCGCCCTATTCGTCGTTTTTGGCACTGCCGTTTGATACCAAAGACGCCATGGAAAATTTGAAGACGCTTGAAGATCTCGGGATGTTGGGAAACTGCGGATTTTTTGAGGCCATGGATTTTACACCGGCACGCGTCGGAAGTCAACCTGCCATCATTCGCAGCTATATGTCGCATCATGTCGGGATGAGCATGCTGTCACTTTGTAATTTAATCCATTCAAATGTATGGCAAAACCGCTTTTTTTCCGATCCTGACATGAAAGCCGCTTCTGAACTGCTGAAGGAACGCATTGAGATCGGTGCGCCGATCTTTAAAAACACCATGACTGCCGAGGAACGGCGACCAAAACTCGGCCGTCCGATTTTTACCCGCGAACAATTGACCGAACTCTCCCCGCTTTCTCCGCGCTGTGCGGTTTTGTGCAACAGTTCGTTTGTCTCGGTGCTCACCGATGGCGGAGCCGGATTCTGCACGCTGGGCGAGACCGATATTCTGCGCAGAAGCGACGACCTGTTGAAAAAGCCGACCGGTGTATTCGTCTGTTATGAATCTGAGGGCGTCAGGCGTTTTATCACGGCAGCTCCTGATTATGCGCACTCATCGGGAAAGAGCGCTGTTTTCAACGGGGACAGTGTGATCTATATTAACGAACAGCCCTCTGTGACCGCAAAAATGACCGTGACCGTACACCGGAATACACCCGCCGAATTCAGAAAACTGGAATTTGAAAACCACACCGCAGAGCCGATGGATATTAAAGTGTTGGTTTATGCCGAACCCGCACTTGCCGAAAATCGAGAGCTTGCGGCGCATCCCGCGTTTGTAAAGTTGTTTACGCGCAGCCAATATGACGATAAAAACAAATCGCTGACATTTTGGAATAAAAGAGCCGCACTTTGCGTGGGACTAATAACGGAAATGCCGTTTGAATTCGGCACCGACAGACAACTGCTGTTAACAACGCCGGATGGCATTTATCATATTGCGGATGTGCTGGACAAGACCCTTGACAACGGCGGCTGGCGACCCGACGCCGGTGTTTTTATACGCTTCACTCTGCATGCGGAACCGTTTTCAATCGCACAGCAGACCTTGATATTCGCCGCCGGAACCAACAAAGCGGGCGCATTTGAAAATTTGAGACAAGCTCGCAAAAATCCGAAACTGCACTCTTCGCCGCCCATGGGCGCAACGGGTCTGCTATGCCGTAATGCCTTTGGCAGCATGTTGTTCGGCGCAGCGCACAACTTTGATTCCATTTCAGCCGCCCGCGAAAATCGGCTCAGTCCGCGCCATTTGTGGAGTGTGGGGATCTCGGGTGACTGTCCCATCCTGCTGCTTGAAATTCATTCGGATGAAGATGCCTCTCGCGCTTATTCGTATGTGGTGATGCACCAGTTTTTACGCCACAGGGGTCTTGGATTTGATCTTGTGATTATTTACGACGACGCCGGAGAATACGACAGTAAGCTTCGAAAATCGTTGAATGAAATTATCAAATCAAATAACGCCGAGGTGTTTTTGAACCAACGGGCCGGTATTTTTTTGCTGAACGAGGCCTCTTTACCGCGTGAAACCGTGACGCTTTTACGCGCGGTCGCCGGATTTGTCGCCCCGCATTTTGCTTCGGGACACAAAGAGATTGTCCGCAAGCTTGTGCCTACCAAGGTGTTTCCCTCTTCCCCGATTGAAATCGCAAAGGAATCGTCCGGTTTTGTGGTACCTCACGGATTTTTCAAAGGCAACACGTTTGTGTGCGAAAACGGAAATCCGATGACGCGCTGTTTGGTTTTGGCCAATCCGACGTTCGGCACGTTGGTTTCGGAAAACTCGCTCGGTTTTACTTGGGCGATCAACTCGCATCTTTTAAAACTGACACCGTTTGAAAACGATGCCGTTTCGGATAACCGCGGCGAGCGGCTGTATTTACGCGTCAACGGGAAAATCTATGACCTAATCAACGGTTCGACCGCTGTATTTTCAGGTAAAAGCGTTGAATTCCACGCAAATGTTGACGACATCCACGTTGTGACAACCGTGACCGTTCCGGAAAACGGCATGGTAAAACACATTCATGTTAAGTTGAATTCCGAATCCACACACGAGGCGGAAGCGGCTTTTTACTGTGAACCGGTTTTGGGAGAGAGCGGCAAATTCTCATATTTGCTCAAATCCACTTGGCAAGATAACCATTTGATTGTGGGGGCGGATTATGAACAGTGTGCAAGCGGATATCTCTGTTTAGACGAAAAGTCGGGCTGTGATGGATTCACCTGCAACCGCGCTTCGTTCTTATCAGGCAGATGGAACGACCGGATTTTATCACCGTGCGGCAGCAACTGTGCATGTATTCGTAAAGCATTTTCACTTTACGGTGACTGTCAGTTTGAATTGGAGTTTTCGCTCGGATACGGTGAAACAGCCGATTCTGCCGCTTATGCCTGCAAAAACTTTTACGAAACAGCAAATCTGATCGACGCCCCTGTTGTAAAGTTGGACGACTTGCCACATGCAATTCTATTCAACGAATTTCTGCCAAATCAAATTTTGCAATGCCGCATGTACGGACGTACCGGATTTTATCAAAACGGAGGTGCATGGGGATTTCGGGATCAGCTGCAAGACGCTCTTGCCGCAT
>CAZTDA010000183.1:0-5062 GCA_964612155.1 uncultured Eubacteriales bacterium
CTAATGTTTGTTATTTTATAAGCAATGATAGCGAACCTTGAAAAAACTGTTTATTATCATCTAATTATGGACAAAAAATATCTACCTTGTGATACCATATTTTTCGGTGTTTCTATCATTAAAACAAAAATGTAATTATAAAAGTAAGCCGCGTTGTCAAAGCGGGGCGGGCGTGGTAGAATATCAATATAAAAGCAAGCACTTAGGAGGAATTGTATCATGGGATTCGGAATTCAACTTTATTCACTGCGGGACGTCATTAAGGACGACGTCAGCGACGTTGTTCGTAACAACGTCGTGGGTACTTTAAAAAAGATCGGAAAGATGGGCTATACCGAGGTCGAGTTTGCGGGATACTATGATCTCAAAGCCGCCGAGATGAAAAAAATCCTTGACGACAGCGGCCTGAAAGCCGTCAGCGCGCATGTGGGACCCGACGGCGTCGGCAAAGACCTTGACGAACAGATCGAATATAACCTCGCGACCGGCAGCAAAAATATTGTACTCGCCAGCGGCGGGATGGAGACGGCGGACGATGTGAAAAGAATCGCCGAACTGCTCTCGAACGCCGCCGAAAAAGCCGCGAAAAGCGGCGTTTGCATCGGCTATCACAACCATGCCTATGAGTTTGAGCGCATGGCCGGTAATAAACGTTTCATCGACCTGCTCGCCGAGGAGACCGACAAAAAGGTCACCTTTGAATTTGACGTGTACTGGGTGACGTTCGCGGGCGCTGACCCGATGGAATATGTGAAAAAGTACGCTGGGCGGGAAGTGCTGATGCACTTGAAAGAACTGGCAGTTATCAACGGCGAAAAGAAAAACGTCGAGCTCGGCGACGGCATCATCGATTTTAAATCGCTGATCACGACGGGCAAACAGATCGGCGTCAAACATTTTATCGTCGAACAGGAGGGCTACACCATGCCCGTGCTCGACAGCTGCGCGCGCTCGGCACAGGGTCTTTTAAAGCTCGGACTGTTTTAAGGAGAAAGCAAATGGCCGATATTTATATTCCGGACAATGACCGATATACTAAAATGCCCTATCAAAGATGCGGCAGGAGCGGATTGAAACTGCCGTTAATTTCGTTGGGGCTTTGGCACAATTTCGGCGACAATTCCGATTTCGGGGTTCAGGCGCAGATGCTGCGCACGGCGTTTGATCTGGGAATCACCCATTTCGACGCGGCCAATAACTACGGCCCGCCGCCGTGGTCGGCCGAAATCAATCTCGGCAAGCACCTGAAAAACGATTTTTCGGCGCATCGGGACGAACTGCTGATTTCGACCAAAGCCGGTTACTTCGGCTGGGAAGGCCCGTACGGCGACTGGGGTAGCCGCAAATATCTGATCGCGTCGCTCGACCGCAGTTTGAAAAACCTCGGGCTCGACTATGTCGACATCTTTTATCACCACCGCGCGTCCGATGACGACCCCATTGAGGAGACCATGGGGGCGCTTGCCGACATCGTTCGGCAGGGCAAGGTGCTGTATGTCGGGATTTCGAACTACAACCCCGTACAGGCGGTGAAGGCCGAAGCGGAACTCAATAAACATCATATGCACTGCCTGATTAGCCAGCCGCGCTATTCGATGCTCTATCGGAACATGGAAAAAGCCGGATTGTTTGAAACGCTTGATGAGCTCGGCATCGGCTCGATCTCCTATTCGCCGCTCGAGCGCGGCATGCTGACCTCGAAATTTTTAAACGGTAAATACGATAAGCCCCTGACCGAACAGCAGCAGGCACAGCTGAAAATCGCCGTACAGCTCAACGAAATCGCCAAAGCGCGCGGGCAGTCGCTCTCGCAGATGGCGTTGGCCTTCAACCTGCGGAAAGTGACCTCGGTATTGATTGGCGCAAGCAGGCCGGAGCAAATTATCGAAAATGCAGGCGCGCTCAAAAACCTCGCCTTCGACGACAGGGAACTCGTTGCGATTGAGAATTTGATCGAGTGAAAATAAAATGATGAACGCAATTAAAAACAAACTGATTCAAATGCAGATCGAAAAGGTCATCGCCGCGCTTGAAAAAAACAACATGCGCGGCTATTACGCCAAAGACCGAAAAAAGGCGCTCGAAATCGCCAAATCACTATTCAATGAGGGTGATACCGTCGCATCCGGCGGCTCGGTCACACTCGACGAATGCGGCATTATCGAACTGTTACGAAACGGCAAATACAGCTACCTCGACCGTGCGGTTCCGGGGCTTTCCAAGGAGCAGATTCGCGAGGTTTATGTCAAGACCTTTGACGCGGATGTGTTTTTGTGCTCGGCGAACGCGATCACGCTCGACGGAAAGCTCTACAACGTCGACGGCAACTCCAACCGGACTGCGGCGCTGTTGTATGGGCCGAAAAGCGTCGTCGTGGTCGCGGGGTATAATAAGATTGTCCCGGATATCGAAGCCGCCGAAAAACGGGTCAAGACCATGGCCGCGCCTTCCAACTGTCTGCGCCTGAACTGCGAGACCTTCTGCCGCGAAAAAGGCGTTTGCATCGAGGCCGACAACGACGAGCTCGGCAGTGGCTGTCAAAGCGACGGGCGAATCTGTTGCAATTATGTGATCAGTGCCAAACAACGCCACAAGGATCGGATAAAAGTGATTCTTGTCGGTGAAGAGTTGGGATATTAATATGAAATTTGTCATCGCAATCGACTCGTTTAAGTCCACGCTGACCAGTAAAACCGCCTGCGAGACGGCGGCGCAGGGGATTAAAACGGTTTTTCCCGAAAGCGAAGTCGTGATTGTTCCGGCTGCCGATGGCGGCGAGGGGACTGCGCAGGCGTTTTTTTCGGTGCTCGGAAATCCACGCGGTGGAGGCGGCGAAATGGTCAAGAAGACGGTCACAGGTCCGGGTTTTCGCCCGGTCGAGGCGGAATATGTAATTCTGCCAAACAAAACAGCGGTGGTCGAGATGGCCGCCGCTTCCGGTCTGCCGCTGGTAACCTTAAAAGACCCGGAAAGAACCACAACTTACGGGACGGGCGAGCTGATTGCCGACGCGGTCAAGCGCGGGTGCAAAGAAATTATTTTAGGGCTCGGCGGCAGCGCGACCAACGACGGCGGAGTGGGGGCATTATCGGCGCTCGGTGTGAAATTTTTAAAAGAAGACGGAACACTGATTGACCCCACCGGTGGCGGATTATCTGAACTGGCGGACATCGACGCAAGTGGCATCAGCGAAGCGGCAAAGAACTGCCGTTTTACCGTTGCCTGTGATGTCGAAAACACCCTTTGCGGTGAAAAAGGCGCTTCGGCGGTTTATGGGCCGCAAAAAGGAGCAACCCCCGAGATGGTCAAGCGGCTTGATGAGAATTTAAGGCATTTTGCAGAGATCGTCCAAAAGAAGACCGGGGAAGATATTTTAACGCTCGTCGGCGGGGGCGCTGCGGGCGGTTTTGCCGCGGGTTTTTCTGCATTTTTTAATGCCGAATTAAAATCCGGCATCAAGCTGCTGCTCGAAACCGTGCGGTTTGACAAGATCATCAAAGACGCGGATTATATTTTTACGGGCGAGGGTAGGGTAGATAGCCAGAGTGCTTACGGAAAAGTGATATCAGGTGTCGGTATGTATGCGCAAAAAGCCGGTGTGCCCGTAATTGCGGTGGCGGGCGATATTTCGCCGGATTATGAAGCCGTGTTAAGTCACGGTGTGACCGCCGTTTTCAGCATCAACCATTTGGCTGTACCGTTCGAGACGGCAAAACTTTCGTCTGTTGAAAATCTGCGGGACACTGTGACGAATATCTGTCGGCTGATTCGAGCAACGATCAGCGCGTAATCCATGTGAAATCCAAGTGATAGGGACGGCGTGCCGGGGTCGTCACGCCCTACAGAAATCTGCAGTACACCGTGGCGAATATCTGTCATCTGATGCGCGCCTAATGCGGAAAAAATCCGGGTGATATACCCGGATTTTTTGGTCTTAATGTGAATTATCATAAACGGGTTGTTACTCAAACAACTTTTCGACCAACGGCTCGATTTTTTCCGTGGCGTCTTTGATGGCGTCCTGACGTTCTTCTTCCGTTTCCCCGGTGCCGTCTACCAACAATTCGTCAAAGGTATCAATCCCGATAAATTTCATCATTTCATGAACATAGTTCAGACCTTGACAAAGAGCCGGTTTTAATATCCATGGGATACTTGCGCCGGAGGACTGCGTATAAATAAAAACTCTGTGCTTGTTGTCCAGAAGACCGTGGGGTTTATTTTCGTGATCAAATTCAATTGTTTTCCCCGATTGAATGATGCAGTCCAGATATTCTTTGACAGGAGCGGGAAATGACAAACTCCACATCGGCGCCGCCAAAACATAAATGTCAGCATTCCTGAATTGGTCGCACAGCTGTTCAATGCGAGTAACTTCTTTTTGCTCTTCTTCGGAAAGCTTGCTTTTGGCTTCTGAGTTGACAATTGCACTGCGGCTCTTAAAATAGCAGCCCTTTAATTGCGGAATGTGATTTTCATATAAATTTAATTCCTCCAACTCAACATCCGGAACTTTTTTTAAAATCACATTGACCAACTGTCTGCTTACGGTTCGGCTTGAAGACAACTCCTCCGCCTTTGAATTTGCGATGATGTAAAGTAATTTTTTCATACGGCTCTCCTTTATTTTTAACGAAGTGGCAGCTTTAGTACTGTCGCTCAATGACGCTGTTATCAGCATGATAATGCAGCAGACAATCGGCGTGCGGTAAATAAAAAACCTTCATGCCGGTTTTATCGCCTGCGAATGCCTTTTCGGCAAATTCACTTGATGAAATGATTTTCGCTTTATCTTCTTCGCTGCTGCTGAAAGATACGGTTCCGGAAATTTTCGCATAATTATAGCTTTGATCCGTCGCGCAAAAACAGATATACGGGTTTATTTTCAACTGTTCATAGAGGTCTTCTTCCGCAGAGGTATAAAAATATAACCCGTTTTCGCAGTGGAAGACCAGTTCAAAAGGTCTGACATCCGCTTTCCCGTTATTACAGGTGGCTAAGCTGCCGAACTTATTTTGTTCTAAAAACCTAATCATTTCATCCATATAATATATCGCATCCT
>CAZTDA010000184.1:0-5057 GCA_964612155.1 uncultured Eubacteriales bacterium
CTTGCGAGATATTCTTGTGCGCTGATTGTAACTTGGTAAGAGCTCGTAAACGAGTTTGTTTGGCAAAAATATTTCTGACGAAATAGTTTTGATGTTGATAAGAATTCTTAAGAATTCACTTATGTGGTGAGATTATTCTTCCTCGGACTCGTCTTCGGATTCCTCGTCTTCATCCATCTCTTCTTCAAAGGCGGATTCGAAAGCGGCGGAGACCCGTTCGAATTCTTCGTCGTCCTCAATGATTTCAAAAATCTCTTCACCGTTTTCTTCGGTGATTCTGACGATATAGACATCTTCGTCCTCGTCGTGCTTGCAGTTTTCGTCGGTGCATACCGGCAAAAGAGCCGCATAGCGCTCGCCGTCGATTTCGAGTTCTCTGACGATTTCAAACTCGTACTCGTTGCCTTCCTCGTCGGTGAGGGTGACGAAATCGTTGCCGTAATCTTCGCTCATGGTGATTGCCTCCATTTATGATATGATTTTAATGACGGTGATGGAGCCCGGACGCAGATAGAGATGTTCGCATAGCGGACTGAGTACACCGGTTTGCGCATAGTCGTTGTTTTGATCGGTGACGAAAAAGCGTGCCTCATGTTTGGGCGAAAGCCCTTGGATGTCGAATTTGTATTCGCGCGCGCAGCCGTCGTAATTGGCGATCAAAATGACCTGTTCGGCATCGGATTTGGCCGCGAGCACTTGCACGCCTTCTGCGCCTCCACTGCAATCCGCTTGTTGCATTCCCGCGACCTCATGAAATGCCGCCAAGGCATAATAGGGTTTTTGCGAGACGCCATAGGAGTCAAAGCAGGTGTCCCAGCCGCCGCCTCCGTCAGTTCGATAAAAATTCGCGATCTGCACCGGCAGATTTTGAAAAGTGATCATCGCCCCGAGAATATAGCTGGCCGCACGGGCGCTTTTCATATCTTCAAACAAAGACGCGCAGAAGTGTTCGCCGTTCGGGTCGCCGAGTTTGCGCCAGATATCCTCGAACTCCCAGATATAATTGTATTCGGTGCACAGCAGTTCGAGATCGGGATAGCCGTTTTTTTCGAGCGTCTGGGTGATATAGTGTACGCGGTCACGCAGCTTTTTGAAACTGTCGCCGTAGGCGTGGAACGAAAAAAAGTCGAACGCATGGGGACTTTTTTGTAGTGCCCCCAAAAATCCCTCGAAAAAGACCCTTCGGGACGGCTCATCGACCGCGCAGGAGGCGTAGCCGCCGATTTTAAGCGCGGGGAAACGCTGCTTGAGAATGGACGAAGCGGTGCAGTAGAACTTGTAAAACTGTTCGGGCGTGCCGCTCCACTGGCCGGCCATAGCCATATTGGGATTGCCGAGATCGGCATCCGGCTCATTCCAGATCTCCCAATATTGGATGTCATAAGCGAAGCCGTCTGCCCAGCCGAAGTTATAATGCTCAATAATCTTGCAGCAGATACGCGCCCACTTTTCGTAATCTTTCGGGGGTTGGTTGTGAAAGCGGAACGGGCCGCCCTCCATGCTGTTGCCGAGTCGGTAGATGATATCCATGCCCGCGTCCTTGATCGACTTGAGATAATAATCGGTCGGGGCAAAGAAATAACTTTTCGGATCGTTTTCGTCTGCGTTAAAATCGGGGAAGACCGCGTGTACATCGACGCAGGCCAAATGCCCGATGAAACTGTCGTGCAGGCGGGTATATGGCGGGCTGACACGCTTGAAATACTTTGCCGTGCGCAGCGCAGGTGCGTTGCAGGTGCCGTTGACCGGCTTAATCGGCCCGACAGTTTTGTTGAAGTCGATGATGAAATCGGCTTTGGAAGGACGGTATTGATATTGGTTGAGTAATATCTCCATAAATCAATTAATTACTGAACGATTCCGCCGTAGAAGACGATGTCAATGCCGTTGATCACGACGTCTTCAAGCGGTTTGTCGCTGTCATCGGTCTTGACGGCCGCGATCTTATCGACGGTCTCCATGCCGTAAAACACAAAGCCGAACACGGTGTGCTTATTATCCAGACTGGGGGTTCCGCCGAATTGACGGTAGGTATCAATTACCTGACTGGAGAAGCGCTGCGGGAACTGCTGCATCTGAGAAATCAACGAGTCGGTGACGGTATCCAGCTGGACGACAAAGAACTGGCTGCCGTTGGTGTTGGACCCGGAATTAGCCATCGAGAGCGCGCCGCGGAAATTGCGGGCATCGGCGTTGAATTCGTCGTTAAATGCGTTGCCCCAAAAGCTTTCGCCGTAATAACCGGTGCCGGAAGGATCGCCGCCCTGGATCATAAAATCTTGGATGACCCGGTGGAAGATGATGCCGTTATAGTAGCCGCTGGTCGCAAGTTCTTTAAAGTTGGTGACTGCGAGCGGGGCGGCTTTGGGGAAAAAGCGGATGCAAAAATCACCCAGAGAGGTGTGCATCACGGCAATTTCTTCGCCGATTTCGGGTTCGCCGTAAAGGCCGAAATTGTAGTTTAAAATTTTGTCTTTTGCCTCTGCGGGCAGCGTCACGGTCTCGGTGGCATAGTTTTTGTCCGAGCCGGAAGGCGTACTGCTTTTGTTTCCACTGATTGTCACGGTCTTGTCACACCCCACTAAAAATTGAGTAAAAATAAAGAGAACTAAGGTCAGCGCGAATAACTTCCTTGCCATGCTGATTGGTCATCCTTTCGCAGATTAAGTTTAAAATAATTTTTTCAAACTTTCGTCCTTTTTGCGATTCTGGGACGTTTGGTTTCTTTTGGTCTGCCAAAAGAAACAAACTCCATGGTTGAAAAATTTTTTCAACCTTCTTATGCGCCGAGAATTTGATTGAGCCGTTCTCGGGTGGATAAAATAAAATCGTCGGTGCGCGGATATTGCACAAAGGTGAGCGTGCCGTCTGGGTCGATCAACGCCATCACGGCATCTTTTCCGATTTTGGCGGCGGCGGCTTCGAACGCGCGCAGGTCGCACAACGCTTCGTAAAAATGCAGATAGTGCAGAGAGAGCACCGGGCCGTCTTTGCCGGGATAAACCGAGAACGCGTCGCCCGCCGGGAAGATGCTGTCGGCATCGGTATCGCGCCACGGGTCGAGCGGATGGATCGACAGGTGGGTATTCCAGAAGTTATAACCCCACTGCAAAAAGCCCGCGATGTCGTATTTAAACAACTGGCTTGCGATCACGCGGGTGCGGCGTCCGGGCATTGCGAGAAATCGGTTGCTGACTTTGTCGCCCTGACCACAGCAGTAGTATACCCAGAGATCCGGAACTTTTGCCGCAATAAACGCCTCGGCGTGATTGGTGGCAGCCACCGGACGTTTCAACAATCCCTCTTTATAATAGTCCAAATTGCTGAGCGCGTCAATGATTTTTTCGGCGGGAACGAATTCTTTTATCAGCGCTGCCCCGTCTTTATAATTTTCAAGCGAGGTCTCGTTGGGCTCGTCTGAAACATGGAAAACGCAGTTGTCCCATTCGCCCGTGTCCTTTAAATAAGCGGTCAATTTCGCCAAAAACTGACGCAGAAATGCTTTGTATTCCGGGCCGTGCGCGTCGGTCTCCCAACCGAAGATGCGGCGTTGTCTGCCGTTTTTCTCCCCAATGATTTTCGGCGCGTTTTTCGCGCCCCACTGGGTGAACAGGTGCGAGATTTCGATATACTCTAACCCGGCACGTTTGGCGGTCTCAATCCAGCGGGTGAGCAAAGAAAAATCGAATGTGTATTGATTGTCGCTGATGACTGTTACGCCGACCAATTGCACGGTCGGACGCTCGGTGCCGATGCGGGTATCTAACGGCGGGGTGAACACCGGCGTTAAAATCATATTTTGCCCGTGGTCGGCGGCGGTTTTCATAAATTTTTCAATCAGTTCCCAGTGCTTTTCACAAAATACGGGAACCTCGTAATATTGCGCGATGCAGTCGGAATGGAACCACTGGGTGTTAACCAGTTTTTGTTTTGGCAACTCAAAACCGATCACATCGAGGTCAAACTCAATTGCGGTCAACTCGCCGTGTTCACTGTCGCCGAAGGCAAAAATCAGCTTGTGCAGGCCGGGTTCGGGGCGAAATTTTGTCAAATCAACGCTGACCAGCAGTGAGCGCCATTCCTGATTGACCGCCGCGAGTTCGCCGCCTTTTTCAAAAGGCATCAGCGGGTCGGGCAGCAATCCGGGCGAACGGGTGATATAGTCGCCGTCATCGACATTGGGGTAGCAAGGCAATTTAACCGGAACGAGCGCCACCTGATACAGCGAGACCGTCTCGGCAAGGTCGCCTGCGACGCCCACGGTGTAATAGCCGCGCATCTCGGTGTAACTTTGCAATGTATAGGCGATCTGAAATGAAAACTTCTCGCCGTAGCACACCGAAAACCGCTCAAAGCCGCCTTTGGGTTCGGCTTTTGGTAAGATTTTTTCGATTGAGGAGCAAGTTTTGAGCGATATCGGCATAGCGATGTCCTTTCGAGGTGAAAACTCAGAATTTAGAATTAAAGTTAACAGTTAAGAGTTAAAAGTGGGCAGTTATTGTACCGGCGGCGGGAAATTTTAATTAAATGCATCCGGATATGTCACTGTTCACTCTTAACTGTGAACTGTTAACTGAACGTGTTTATTCTTCGTTGGCCCCGCAGCACTTTTTATACTTTTTGCCGCTGCCGCAGGGGCAGGGGTCGTTGCGGCCAACTTTTTTGCCCTTATTGACGACCGTGGAGACCGTTTTTGTCTCCTTGGGCGTTTTTTCACCGTGGACGGCCTCGGAGGGTTTGGCGATCTGGGTGCGCTGCATGGGGCCTGCCGGTCGCGGCATCACGGTTAAAATCGCCCGTACGGTGTTTTCGCGGATGATGGCGATCATGGCGTCAAACATCTCAAAGCCCTCGACGCGGTATTCGACAACCGGGTCGCGCTGGCTGTAGGAGCGCATATAAATGCCCTGTTTGAGATCGTCCATTGCGTCGATGTGATCCATCCACTGGCGGTCGACATTGCGCAGCAATAAAATGCGCTCGACTTCGCGCATGTTCTCACCGAAAATCTTTTCGCGTTTTTCGTATTCGGCATCGGCGCGTTTTTGCAGCTGGTC
>CAZTDA010000185.1:0-2617 GCA_964612155.1 uncultured Eubacteriales bacterium
TCTGACCTGTATTACCGGTCTTATCACCGTGCGCTGCGAGACCTTTGCCACGGTAAACAGCCCGGGAATAGCCGTTATGGATGCAATCGGCTCGTCTTGCGGATTTGCCGTGATCGCCGTTTTATTCGGCGTTCTGCGTGAGTTCATCTCCTCCAATTCGTTTGCGGGAATCGTCATCGGAAAGGGGCATACCGTCCCCGCCGCCTCGATGGCTTTTTTTGCGTTTTTAGCGCTCGGCCTTCTGGCGGCGCTTGCACAGCGGCTCAGACGGCGCTGGCTCAGACGCCGACAAGCGGAACTGGATCATGTGGTGGGAGGTGATCTGCTGTGAGTAATTTTTCGCTTTTTATTACCATGGCGATTACGGTAATATTCGCCGAAAACCTGTTTTTCTCCCGCGCACTCGGGACCGAAGTTGTCATCCGGGTCATGGCACGCCCCAAGGACTTTTTGAAATTCGGTGTCATTCTCACGATCGTCACGGTGCTTTCCTCGGTGACGGGCTGGATGTTGGATACCGCGATCACAGCGCTCGGATTCACGGTTTACGCGTCTTATTACGTCGGCAAATCGCTGGCTTATGTCATCTCCTTAATCTTGATGTATCTGCTTGCCGATCTCGTTTTGCGCCGCTTTGCACCGATTTTTTACCGCAGTATTTCAAAAGTACTGCCCATTGCGGTGTTTAATACCGCCGCACTCGGCGCACCGCTTTTGCTGACCCGTCTTCGCCCCGCACTGCTCACGGGTCTTCCCGGCAGCAATATCTTGGGTGCGCTCATTTTCGGGGTGGCGGTCGGTGTCGGGTTTATGTTCGCGCTGCTGTTGATGACCGAGGGCATCCGCCAGATTGAGGCGATGGATGTGCCCGATGCTTTTGAGGGGCTTCCTGCGCGGTTTATTTATATCGGATTGCTCGCGCTTGCCTTTGCGGGTGTCGCAGGTCGCCAGACCCTGTTATAATATTCCTTGTATCGGCAGTATATTTTATCCGGGTTTTGAGTAAAAACAATACGGGAGGGTTCGTTCATGAAAGTTAAACGGTCGACATTTATGTACAAAAAAAAGCGTATGGGGATGACGGTCTTATGGGTTATCGTCGGCATCGTCGTGTTATTCGGCCTGGGTTGGCTGCTTTCGGCAGCACTGCCCGGTATGCTTAACGGCAATTCCTCGATGTCAACATTATCTGCTTCTTCCGTATCTTCAACGGCGGCGTCCGACATCACTTCCCAATCATCCTCTCTCCCGAATTCAGAGACCTCGATACCGTCTCAACCCTCCGGACCCATTTCGAATATCAAGGCCGTCTCACCGCAGGGAGCGGCACTATATGATGACGGAGCGCTTGCGCAGTTTTGCATGGATGCCAAAGCCGCGGGTGCGGATACCGTCATCATCGATGTCAAGACCGCCGATTCCTATGTGATTTATACCGATGTCGGCTACAGCAAAACCGTCGGCGCATCCGCGCCCGAATATGCCGCCATCGCAACCACCGGCGGTATTGATCCGCTTTATACCGCCCGAAAAGATTTAAACAGTATTGTCACCACCATCAAAGCCGCCGGTTTGCAAGCCGTGGCCCGTATCAACTGCTTTATGGACTGCAATGCCGGACGAATCTTGAAAGGTGCTAAGACGGTTACCGCAGACGGCTCTACTTGGGTTGACGACTCTCCGTCCAAAGGCGGAAAGAGCTGGTTGAACCCCTATTCCGAAGCCGCCGGAATTTATAACCTCACCATTGCCTCCGACTGCGCCGCCGCCGGATTTGATGCGATTATCGCCGACTTTGTACAGTTCCCGGTCGGTTTTTCACTCGGTTTAATCAATTACGGCCCCGATGCGGCTACCATTACGCGGGCACAGATTTTAACGCAGTTTATGCAAAGCATGGTTGATAATGCGGGCATTCCGGTCTATTTGACCGTGCGCAATCTGACCGCCGAGGGTTCGATCGAATTCGGCGGAAGCCCGTTCAACTATCAAATCACGGGGCTTACGGGGTATGTCGCGGTGCTGAACGCCCCGGCAGCGCCGCGTAAAACCGCCGCAGTCGCCATGACCGCCGACACCGCTGCGGCCGCCGCGCTGACAGTGAAAACTGCTTTCCCGACGGATAAGAACATCCTTTTTGCTGTCGTGGCACCGCAAAATGATAACACTGCGCTAACCGGTTTTGAACAGTACGCACAGTTTATTAAATAACGTTTAAATAAATATCCATTTATAAGGAGAACAATCAGCATGAGAGCAATCGTACTCGCTGCCGGAAAAGGCACCCGGCTTTTGCGGGAAGGTGACGACTTCCCAAAGGCCATGAAGCCGCTTTGCGGCAAACCGATTTTGAGCTATGTTTTAAAATCCCTCAGTTTTCTCAATAAAAAAGACATCTCGGTCGTAATCGGTTATAAGCGCGAAAAAGTGCTTGAGGCCTTTTCCGGCTATGATTTCGTGATGCAGGAGGAGCAGCTCGGAACCGGACATGCGGTTAAGGTCTGCGAAAAGTCCTTCGAGGGTTACGACGGTCCGGTGTTGATTATGCTCGGGGATATGCCGATGTTCAAGCAGCAGACCCTGCTGGACATGTTCGCCTTACAAAAGAAAACCGGCG
>CAZTDA010000185.1:2627-5051 GCA_964612155.1 uncultured Eubacteriales bacterium
CGGCGGTTGTGTGGTTTTAACCGCAATCAGCCAGCGAATACTCCCCTACGGGCGCATTGTGCGCGACGGCAGCGGCAAGTTTGTCGGTGTGGTCGAAGAAAAGGACTGCACACCCGAGCAAAAACAGATCAAAGAGCTCAATCCGAGTATTTATGTATTCGACGCGAAACAGCTCTTTTCCGCGCTCCGAGAACTGCGTGCGGACAACGCGCAAAAAGAGTATTATCTGACCGATGTGCCTTCAATTTTGCAAAAGCGCGGGATTCCGGTCACAACGCATACCATTCGTGACGACGTCCAGATTATCGGCGTGAACACCGAGGAAGACCTCGAACTCTGCGCAAAATACATATGAAAATGAACGGCGACAACAAAGCGGTTACCGCCTGTTTTACCGGCCACCGTCCGGACAAGCTGCAAAAAGATAAACTTCCGTTAATCGCCGAAGCGCTGAACCGGGAATTGGCGGTTTGCATCCGGGGCGGCCATCACCGTTTTATCTGCGGCATGAGCCGGGGGTTTGACCTGATGTGCGCGCGTGCCGTGCTCAAAGCCAAGTGGGAATATCCCAATGTATTTTTAGAACTCGCCCTGCCCCACGCCGATCAGGCCGACCGCTGGAACGAAACCGACAAAGGCGCATATCAACACATCATCGAACGGGCCGACCTCGTGACCTGCCTTTCACCCAATTACGTACAGGGCTGTATGCACGCCCGAAACCGATATATGATTGACAATGCATCGCTGTTGATCGCTTATTATGACGGCACGCCCGGCGGCACCGCAAGCACCGTTGAGTTGGCGGAAAAGCGGAATATGGAGATACACAATCTTTACAACAATGTTGGTGCAAACCCTGTAATGAGGTAATAAGTAATAGTGAATAATGAAGAGGTTCGGTACCGCTGCGGCGGGAAATTTGAATTATATCATGTACAACTATAATCTTACATGAATTCTAATACTCCTCCGTCTTTGCGAGGAAAAGCGTGGGGCAAAGCCCCGCGCATGACGAAGCAATCCGGAAACCCGAGCGTCCGGTTGCCGCTGGATTGCCACGGGGCAAAAGCCCCTCGCAAAACAATTATCATTCTGTCCTCTGTCCTCTGTCCTCTGCCCTCTGAACTCTGACTTCTCGAAAGGACTAAACGCATGCAAATTAAAGTCAAAATCAAGCGGCTCACGCCCACCGCAAAACTGCCTGTTTACGCCACCGATGGTTCGAGCGCGGCGGATTTGTTTGCCGATATCTCTGAGCCCTATGTGCTTGAACCCGGCAAACGGTTTTTATTCCCAACCGGAATCTCTCCTCAAATTGAGGGCAGCGGCTACGGTCTGTTTGTTTTTGCACGCAGCGGACACGGCAACAAACACGGTGTTACGCTCAGCAACAGTGTCGGCGTAATCGACAGCGATTATCGGGGCGAAATTCGCGTCGGATTATCGAATCTCGGTGACGCGCCGTACACGGTGATGCCCGGTGAACGGCTGGCACAGATGGCGCTGATGCCGGTGGATCGCGCCGTTTTTATCGAAGCGGATACGCTGGATGACTCCGAACGCGGTGCGGGCGGCTTCGGCTCTACGGGGAAGTAATAACATGAAAAAAGCGGTTTCCATTCTCTGCACACTTGCGTTTTTTTGCCTGATCATCGCCGCGATGTACACAATTGTCTGCGGTGTCGGGTTAAACACCGGATTTTACAACAAAGAATACGCCGAACTCAATACCGCTTCCTACCTGGGCATGTCGCATAACGACTTGATGAAATCGACCGGGACGTTACTCGACTACATCAAGGGTGACCGAGCCGATATGGTTGTGAACGCCACGATCAACGACGTTTCGCGTGAGGTATTCAATGAACAGGAAAAGGCACACATGGTTGATGTAGCGGCATTGTTCGGCGGCTGGAATACCTATAAAACCATCTGCCTGATCGTCTGCCCGCTGATCTTTACGGTGGCAATTTTTACAGTACGTGAAAATCGGCTGCGCTTTTTTGCAAGACGATATGTTGAAGGCGCGGCGATCTTTTTCGTTATTTTAATCGCGGCGGGTATTTGGGCTTTGGTTGATTTTATTTCACTCTGGACCAATTTTCACTTGTTGTTTTTCCATAACGACCTCTGGATGCTCGACCCCAACACCAGCGTGATGATCAATATGTTCCCCGAAAAATTTTTCAACGATATGGTAATACGCATCATCCTGATCACGGCTGCGGTGATATTAATTCCTCTGGCCGCCTCGATTGTGTACCTGGTGAAAAAGAAGAAGTTAAAAATTTAACAAATTGGAGTTAAAAAATCATGGATGAAAAAAAGCCGTGTTTGCTTTGCGGGGGTTTTGATTGTTCAACATCTGCTAGTGCTAGTCAAAATGAATTGATCATAACATGCACAAAGTACAATCGTAAT
>CAZTDA010000186.1:0-5025 GCA_964612155.1 uncultured Eubacteriales bacterium
CACGATGCTGAAACGAGCGAAATACCCATTTTGATACGCATACAGCCAACCCGCGATGCAGTTTTGCATCTCCTCGAGCGTCGAATAGCGAAAATCACTGGTGCAGCGGTCGGCGTTGAAAAATTTTTGCGCTTTCGGGTCGGAATAACATTTAAGCAGATCCGATGCGTCATCAGATGAAATAAGCCGCAAAATAAAATGTTCGGTTTCATAAACCGGGCAATTTTCGTATACATTCATGTAAATACCTCCGATGTTGATACTAACAGTATAACAGAAGAACTACGACAATATAATGTCATAATTATTGATATAATTTTACGATGTTTTCGGCGGCGGTGAGAATGCGCTTTCGGATATGTTCGGGTTCGATCACTTCGACGCCGTCGCCGAGGGATAAGAGCATCCCCAGCCAGAACGCCTCGTTCTCCATGACATGCAGGGTCATCAGCGCGTCGCCGTTTTCATATTCCTCAAAGATAGTACCGTTCAGATATTCGATGGCACGCGCCTTGGCATCGGCATTGCAGCGCACTTTGACAATTGTAACCGGGCGTGGGTCTTTTTGATCGGCGGCATGCAGTATTGTATCGGCGTTTGCGTGTTCGCGGGTGAAAGGGCTGTCGGTGATTGCAAGGTCGCGCATGCGCACGAGTTTATAAGTACGGTAATCGTCACGCACGCGGGAATAGGCCAGCAGGTACCATGCGTACCACCGATAGACCGCCGCGATGGGTTCGACCGTGTGGGTGCGGGTCACGTTCTCGGCGTTGGTATAGGAAAAGCTGACCGCGCGTTTTTGGCGGATGGCGGTTTGCAGGGTTTGCAGTAGGTTTTCGTCGCCCTCGCGCAACGCCGAGAAGTCCAAAATCAGGCCGCTCTCGTCGGGACCGGAGAGGGTGGAGAGCTTTTCGAGAGTCGCGTCGATTTTCGGGTCGTTGGTGGCTGTAGCAAGCCCGCGCAGCGCCGTTTGAATATAGGCATAATCCGCCTTGGTGGCTGTGTGACTGTCCATCGTAAACGTATCGGAGAGCGCGTAGCCGCCGTTTGCGCCGGTGTCGGCAATGACAGGGATTCCCGCGAGGCAGAGCGCGTCGATATCGCGCTGGATCGTACGCACCGAGACCTCGAACCGGCGCGCAAGCACGCTCGCAGAGGTCTTGCCGTGGTTCAGCAGATAGACGGTAACGGCATACAGGCGGTCGATTTTCACGCGGGTTCTCCTCTCCGTATAAGTAGGGGCGCACCTATGTGTGCGCCCGTGAGTCGTAAAATCAATCCGTAGGGGTCGGCGTCCCCGACGACCAGGGGGAAGTAAAGTAACGCACAGCGGGGACGGAATCCCACCACCACTGCGGTGGTCCCCCTCCCTTTAACAATGGAGGCAAGGTTCGGAGCGATGCGTACATCCTCGCTGTGGCGGATTTTGCGCCTTAATATCTATAGTTTTCTACGGTCTCAACGATGCGTGTATAATTGGCCAAAGTGAGCGGGGATAACTTCCTTCCGTACGGGGAAGCCGACGGCATCAGCACAAACCGGCTGCCTCCGCCCTCTTTGATCGCGGTCAACACCTTCTTCTCCATCTCGTCAGGCGTAAGCTGCTCGATGTCGTTGATCTCCAGATTCCCGAACAGCACCAGCTGACCACCGGTTCTCTCCCGAACCTCCGCCAGCGTCACATCCCCCTGAGGGGCCGGTTCAATCGGATCAACACCGGTGCAACCCGTCTTTAAAATCAAATCCAGCACATCTTTCATCCGTCCATGCTCATGGAGCCGCGGGTAGCCCCCCGTGCTTTTGATCAGTTTTGTGAGCTCACTGTCGTAATTTACCACATAACGCTCGTAGAGCGTCGGCGGCAGATAGGGCGGAGTGGCGTACTCCGGCCCGTAAATTCTCCAAAGTCGACCGGGCAGCTCCTTGGACAGAATTTCAACCTTTTTCCTGATTGTAACCTGAGCAATATTCAGCGCTTGTTCAAACAGCTCCCGCTCTGTCATGGCGATGACCGTATAATCCTCCATGCTCATCAGCGGAGCGATCTCACAAAGAGCGTCGCCGGTGTCGAGGAGCACGATCCCTGTATCGCCGAGGGCTTTTTCCGTATCAAGCACCGCTTGACAGTCCGGGATTCCCACATTGTCGTCGTGCGGCAGATTGATCCATGCGCGAAGATCGTCCTCGCTCTTGACAAAATGCTCTAACGCCCAGGTTGTATTGATATCCGGATCGCGCCGCGTGTGTTGGCGAAGCACCCGGTCCCCGGCTTTGATCTCGGTGATATTGTGGCGTCTGCCGTTCTCATCGTAATAAGTCTTGGTATTTGTCAAACGATCGACGGCGTTTGGTTCCCGATGAAACCGCACCGGTCTCAAAGCGATTCGGTCTGTCCTGTCTCTGGCCAGCTCAATCAGCGGCTTCCACGACGGGTCGTTAAAGATATTAAAGGGGTCCGGGTTGTACATATCTTCGTCTATGCCGTTCAGTTCATAAAAGCAAACCGGCGGTCGGTCGGTTTTTTCTCCCCGCAATGTCGCCATAAGGCGGTCTCGTCTCGTCATGTAATAACCTCCGTTATTTAAAAGAGTTATATTTTTAACTCGCTACTTTATAGTTGGAAACACGCCTTTGGTGGTTCCAAAAAGTAGAATCTATGATGCGTTAAAAACAGATTGCGATCTTGAGTGGGCTCAACCTATCGGTTCGAAATCAGCGAAGCCATGGCCGCAGATGGGGCAGACAATGTCCGGGGGCAGGGGATCGCCCTCGTAAATCCAACCGCAGATTTTGCAGACATAACCCTTTTTCTTGTCAGCGGCATTGATGCCGCTTGTGGGTTTGGGCTTGATGTGATCAAAATAATACTGATAGGTGACCGATTCACCGTCCGAGAGAATCCGCGCCTCGGTGGCGTCGGCGATAAAAAGGGTATGTGTGCCGAGATCTTTGGAGTCGGTGACCTTACCCGAGAATAGGGCATTGGTATATTTGGTCAGATACAGCAAACCGTTTTCGGAGCGCTCGAAATCTAAAAACCCGTCGAACTTATCGACGGTGCGTCCGCTTTGATACCCGAACCGCTTATAAAGCTCAAACGGAGCATCGGGCGTGAGCACCGAGACATTGAATAAACCCGTCTCGGCGATCAACTCGTGGGTCAAAGAGGTTTTGCCGACCGTGACGACGAGCTGCTTGGGCACATCGGTAACCTGCATGACCGTATTGTTGATGCTGCCGTTTTGTTTTCCGTCTTTACCGGTGCTCAACCAATACAGGCCGTAACCGATTTTAAAAAAAGCGGCATTTTGGAGTTCATTCATCAATGATTCAATCCTTTTTCATGTTTTTCAAATATGATGGTATCAAAATCTTTCTGCGCTTGGGCGAATTGTTTGTCGCCGCGCGCCGTCCATGCCACCAAAAACGGATGATAGATTACACGGCAGAGCCGAAAACCCCATGGGGTGAGATCATCAAACCCGTAGGCGATAAAATCCGGGCGGGAAAAGACATTGATTAACAAATGGCGCATCCCGAACCGGTTGACGGCACTTTGCCCGTTATGCTCACGCATTGAAGCGGAGAGCTGACCCCGGATAATGTCCGGTCGATTTTTGCGAAACCACTGTGTAATGAAGGGGCTGAACGACTCTTGACACCAGTCGCCCGGATAGGTATCCATCAACGCACAGGTTATTTCGCAGAGCTCGGGGCAGCTGTTGCCCGAATAGGTCTTGACTTCGCAGACGATGGGAACATGGCCGATAGTTTCTAAAACCTCGGAGAGCAGCGGGATATGTTCATCGGTGCCGTTCAGACGGTACTGTTTGAGCTCGTCGAAGGTCAGGTCGAGAACTTTTTGATCGACCCCGCACATGCGCTTTAAATCGCCGTCGTGAAAGACGACAATCTGTTTGTCCTTGGTGAACTGGACGTCGAACTCGACCCCGAAGTTCGCCTCTTTGGCGGCCTTGAAAGCAGCCAATGAGTTTTCGGGGGTGCCGTCGCTGTGTAGGCCGCGATGGGCGTATTTTTTACCGCGAAACGCGGAATAGTCCCGTTTTTTGTTTGGGGCGATCAAATACAGAATCAACAAGAATAAAAACAGGGCGATCGCCGTGAAGACAATCAATACTTTCAGTAGTACAGGCATGCTTTAATCCCCAACGTCGAGCATTTCGAGTTTTTGCTTTGCGGGTGTGGGTTTATTGTCCCCGTGTTTGACAAAGATCATCGTTACGAACGACAGTGCCACAAACAGTGCGCCATAAGGGAACAGCGTCCAGTAGCCGACATATTGCAGCAGATAACCCGAGGCAATCGGTGTGATTGTCTGCGCCGCCATCGAGAAGGTATAATAATATCCCGTGAACTGACCGATATCCGAGCCCCTGCACATCTCGACGACCATCGGAAGCGAGTTGACATTGATTGCCGCCCAGGCAAGGCCGATCAGCACGAAAATCCCGTAGAGAATCGGGGAGAATTTATTCGAAACCAATGTAAAAATATAACCGCCGAAGAAACAAACGGCAAGCAATATAATGCCCGCCATGATGGTCTTTTTACGGCCGACTTTGGAAGCGATCAACCCGATCGGTATGTATGAGACAATCGCTCCGACCGTTGCGATGGTCAGACACAAGCTCGCGGCGCCGAGCGACATGTTCCACTCCTGAGCTGCGTATTTGGTAAACGCGGTGGTGATGGCGTTATAACCCATGAACCATAGCGCAATGGAGGATAACAGGAAGCCCAAACTGCGCTTGACATCTTTGGGCAGTTTGGTTTTGCCGGTCTCTTTGTCGGTCACTGCGAGGTTTTCCTCCGGGTGCGCGTCCTCGTAAACCTTGGTTTCGGCATAGAGTTTCGGTTCGCGGATCGTAAGGAACAGAATCAACACCGAGACGACCATGATGCCGGCGACGATGATGAATAAGGGCTGATAATTGATGTGTGCAAGCCCCTCGGTGCGCTTTTTGGAATAGAGGAAGGTGGTCAGAATCAGATAGATGACACCGC
>CAZTDA010000187.1:0-5002 GCA_964612155.1 uncultured Eubacteriales bacterium
CGCAGGAGGGGGAGATCAGAGCCTGATCAAGGATCAGCTTTTTGTCGATCCCCTGCGCTGCGAGGTTATCCATCATGGCTTCCAACTGCGTTTCCAGCGTTTCAACGGTCTGCGTTCTGATCGCTTTTGAAGTGGGCACCACGCCCCATGCGAGCATGCCGCCTCTTGCCAGATGTGCTTTGACGGAATCCGCATACATGGCGATGGTCTTGCCGTATTCAAACGCGTCGAAGTTGACAATGTCCACGCCCGCGTCGATCAAGATGCTCCACTCGGTGTTGCCGCAGCAGTGGATGCCCGCAAACGCGCCATCCGCATGAACGGCTTCGATGACTTCATTCAAACTCGCCACCACGTCCTCGCGTTGGACGGAGACATAAGTGGAGCTTCCGAACGCCGACAAAATCGGCTCATCGATAAAGCAGATGATATTTTCCGCATAGGGTTTAAATTTTTGAATCTGCCAGCGGCATTTCATCGCCAGCGCTTTGATGATGACATCTTTAAACTCGTCGTTATAATAGATCGCGCGCTTGTTTTCGTCGACAAGCGTCAGTGCGAAACTCAACGGACCCGTGGTCTGAACTTTCAAAAAGTCGCGTTTCGGTTTACCCTGCAGCGCTTTTTCGAGTGCATAGATACCCTTTGAAAAGTCCTCGCTGATGGCCATGGACGAGCAGTCGCCGTCGCCGCTGTCGGGATCCATTGCGGTCATATACTTTTCATAGAATTCCGCAAACGCCTCGGAATAATCGCCGGAGGTCTCAAAATACATTCTTCTCTTGTCATAATCGATCACAGCACAGGGAATTCCTTCGCTGTACTGAATTTCCATCTGCTCGTTCAATCCGAGCCGCGGAAGCTGGGGCCAAATCGGCGCGTCCAAACATGTCAGTGATGTTTTGACGGCATAGTCCGCATCCTCAAAGGGCATACTGCCGATGGCAGTCGATATCAATCTGGGTTTCATAAAAAAATCCTCCCGCTGTTATTTCGTTTTTATTTCAATGTCGCCTGCTTGATGGCGTTGATATGTGCAGGGGTTGTGCCGCAGCAGCCGCCGATGATGTTGGCGCCCGCTTTAATGATTGACGAGACATAACCTGCCATGCTCTCGGGGGTTTCGGGATAGACATCTTTTCCGTCGATATTGATCGGCAGACCGGCGTTGGCATGCACCAATATCGGCGTTTTCGGAAATGCTTTGCGAATCTCCGTGACGATTTCGATCATGCGCTCCATGCCGTTTCCGCAGTTTGCGCCGATGATGTCCGCTCCGGCTTCAACCGCTGCGGTGGCCGCTTCCACGGGCGATACGCCCATCATGGTTTTATATTCGCCGTTTTTGGTCTTTTCAAAGGTGAATGTGCAGACGATCTCGCATTTGGTGTTTTCCTTGACTGCTTTAATCGCAATCGCGGCTTCTTCCTTGTCGCTCATGGTCTCGATACAAATGGCATCCGCGCCGCCCTTTTCGAGCGCAACGGCCTGCTCTTTGAACGCATCATATAATTCTTGTTCCGTGACTTCTTCAATCACCAGCATTTTGCCCGTCGGGCCGATGGAGGCGATTACGTTTTTGTCTCCGGCTGCTGCCCGCGACGCCTTTGCAGCCGCTTCATTGATCTCGGCCACTCTGTTTTCCAGACCGAATCCATGCAGTTTAAAGCAGGTTCCGCCGAAGCTGTTGGACTCGACCATATCTGCGCCTGCATCTATATAGCTTTGTGCGATATCCTTGACATCATTAAATCTGTCAATGCACCAAAGTTCAGGGCATTCGCCGGGTTTTAACCCCTTCTTATATAAAAATGTCCCCCAAGCCCCATCCGAGACCAAAACTTTCCCCTCTTTAACTGCCTCTACGATTTTTTTCGGCATATAATTGACCATCCTTTCACAAATTGAGACTCGCCCAGAATCATATCCATCTTAGAATATTTTAAAACTCAATTATATAAACATATTTAGAATTTTATAAATATTTTTGGATACATGTTGATATTCATTTCTACTCGAAAATGTGGTGTGCCGTGGCATTAATTTTATCATGTTTTGTAATATTGTGTCAATGTAAAATGCAGCCACACTTCTTATCAAAAACCATAATCCTATGCATGTAAAAAGAACCTGCAGCTATGATTTGCCATAATGCAGGTTTTTGTAATGTTATGTACATTGAAGAACTATTGTTGATATGAATTTCCCTGTTTTAATTATTTGTTTTTTAGCGCATTCAACATCTTAATCGTGTATAAACGCTTCGATATTTTTGTAGTTAACGAACTTTTTGATTTTTCCAACCCGCCCGTAGATGCGTTATTTTCGTGTCTTCGATACAAAAGATACGGTTGCTTAATGATTGTGGTTTTGAAATATCTTTCCGCAACACAAGCCAGCCAATAATCATGAGCACAATAATCTTTGCGTTCAGGAAAAGGAATTGCTAAACGAAGCACATCCTTTTTAAACGCCATACAAGCGCCAATATATCTGGTTGCCCAAAGATTTCTCCAATATCCTCGTTTAACACCATTTAAAATAAAATGAGATTCAGCAATTAAAGATAATGATGAATTCACAATTTTTGCATCGGTGACGACAAAATCGTATATGCCTAATTCAGACATACAAGCATTTACCTTCCCATCAATCCATACATCATCTTGGTCACTTAAAAAAACAAAATCCCCCCGTGCCTTCTTTAAGGCATTTTCAAAGTTGTTTGTATAGCCGTGTTTGCTCTTATCGTTAAAGCAGAGTCGAATTCTTGAATCGCCTATACTATTAATAATAGAAGTGGTTGTATCTGTACTGTTATCGTCAGAAATGACAATCTCATCATTGGGACTGATTTGCTTTAAAATAGATTCAAGTTGTTCCCGAATATATTTTTCCCCATTATAAGTTGCCATGCATACAGAAATCATAATTACTCCTCTTAATCAATCCAAACATTCTGAATTACTATTTTTCATCATTTATACAGCTATTCTGCATCCACTTTTTATTGCAATAATCATATGTTTTAATAACACGCGCAGGACTGCCGGCTGCAATTGTCCCGGCCGGAATATCTCTATTCACTACGGAATTAGCCCCGATAATACAACCATCTCCTATCGTAACCCCCAATAAAACAACCACATTTTCTCCAATCCACACATTGTTCCCTATAGAAATCGGTTTTGTTACCAGCCTTCTATCATTAGGTGCTGTGTTTGGGTCGGAATGCGGATCGCTATTATCGTATGTTCCGTGGTTGGTGTCACTTATAAATATTTTAGAAGCCATCAAACAATTTTCTCCGATGGTCACTTTTTGATGCGCTACAATATGAACATTATCACCGATTTCGCAGTTTTTCCCGATAAACAGTGTTTGTTTTGTACCGTCTAAATCAAATCTGCAAGCATGACCTGTAGTCAAACCGGAACCGAATATAAAACTCTTTTTGCCTCTAATATAAAAAGGTCTTCTGATCAATCTTGCACCTTTATAGAATATCTTTGTTACAACCAACGCATATGCAGTTGTTAGGAACTCAGAAATTGTATATTGGTTCCTCATTTTTAACGCTCTCCATCTCATTGTTTTTTTGGAGCTCAATCACATCTAAAATCCACTGCTCCAAAGAATATTTTTTATATAGGTCCTCCGGTAATTCTTGATATGGTGTCTTTAAAAACTCTAAATCAATCGTTACATTGTTTCGGTCTATGATACGAATGTTGTTGGGATTATAAAAATCATAATTTTTTATCGATGCATTTGTAGTGATCAATTTCTTGTTCATACCGATCATTTCAATTGTTCGCATCGTCAAACCCGTCTGCTTAGGATGTTGAATATCCAATACGGCTCCGGATTCATATACAATGGTCGCAATATCGGAACCGGACATTTTATTAAACGAAAAATCCGAAGGCCGTGTGTCTTTGAACTCTTTCTTGAAAATTTTATAAAAGTTATAAATAAATTTGCTTTGCAAGTAGCAGAACGTAAAAAACTTTATTCCTTTTTTAGCGCAAATCGCATTTACTTGTTTAATCACTTTATAACGGTCTGAATGGATCGTTCCGCAGAATGAGATATCATGTTTATAATTGTTTTCGTTTTTTATTGGCTTTTTAAATTCATCAACGAAAAACAAGGGTCTGAATTTTAACTCTTGATATTTTTTGCTATCCTCCAAATCAAAAGAATGAAGTATATCGAAATATTGAAACTTATTTGTTACGAAGGGTATATTTTTCACAGAATCCCAAAGATAAAGACATAATTTGGCATTCGGAAAAAGCTCTCTCATTTGCTTCAATGTCTTCACGGGAGTCATATCGCATTTTATGATCAATATGTAATCGTAATCTTTGTCTTTGCTTTTTTGTAATATCCGGTCATAATAATTTTTGCTGTTTTTCAGAAATAAAGGAGGAAATATTTTTAGTAAGGCTCTATCTCTCGCCGTTGTAACCGATCGTACATCATACATATCGACAGTTGCACCCATGCCCTGTATTTCTTTTTGAATCTTATATTCATAGCCAAAGAACGTAGGGGAAAATAATAGTATTCTTTTTCCGGACAGTGTCAACATATCGTTTTCGCTTATCATTTCACATCACCTAAAATTAAAGTGCATTTTTTCCATTATGAGTTTAATTTTGCTGTTATCTCCCCAAACCGCCTTTGAATCATAAGGACGGTCGGGGAATACGTTATAATTAAGTTTAATATCATAGTTATTCTCGCGAATAAAACGTTCAACTCTATCGGCAAGTTTTTCCGGATAACCGGAACAGCAATTAATTATGCCGACTATTTCATCCTGCATAACCGTAGAAGCAATCTGCTTACAAAATAAATCATAGTTAATGAAATCAAATTGTTTTTGACCGGATGTGAAGGGGAACTCCTTTTTACCTTCTGCTGCAGCTTGTGTTATTTTGGAAAAAACAGAATTCCCATATTGAGAATTCCCAACGATGTAATATCCTCTTAA
>CAZTDA010000188.1:0-4999 GCA_964612155.1 uncultured Eubacteriales bacterium
TCTTGATTGTCAACCCGTTCAGTATGATACTGCCCATTATTGCAAGCCTCAGCTTACCGATGATTTTGACGAATTCGCTCGGGATGGGCATATTTGCTTTTATCATCCACAACCTGATGCATGAGCGCGAAACACAGCGCACCAAAGAGCTGATTGAGAGCGAGCTCAGCGTTGCGCGTGAAATACAGATGAGTATCGTCCCGAAAATTTTTCCGGCTTTTCCGGAGCGCGGCGAATTCGATATTTTTGCCATGATCGAACCGGCAAGGGAAGTGGGCGGCGATCTATACGATTTTTTCCTGTTGGATGACGACCACCTGTGCTTCACAATAGGCGACGTCTCCGGGAAGGGAGTTCCGGCCTCGCTCTTTATGGCGGTTACTAAGACGCTGATCAAAGCCAAGGCGGACATTCATAACGGGCCGGAAAAGGTGCTATATCAAGTAAACAACGAGCTGTGCAAAGACAACGATTCGGGGATGTTCACAACCATATTCCTCGGCATACTGACGATTTCCAGCGGAGAGCTGGTTTTCAGCAACGGCGGCCACAACATCCCGTATCTGTTGAAAGCGGACGGAACCGTTGAAGTCCTACCGAAACTTCCGGGCATGGCGCTGGCTGTGATGGAAGACACCCCTTATGTCTGTTCCGGCATCAAAATCGGCGCCGGAGACAGCCTTGTGCTGTATACGGACGGGGTAACGGAGGCCATGAATCCCGCCGGAGAACTCTTAAAAGAAGAGCGGCTGGTACAAATTCTGCGGCAGTTTAAAGGAAACACGGCCAAAGAGGAGGTTGGGTTTATTCTCGACGAGACACGCCGGTTTGTCAACGGTGCCATCCAATCGGACGATATCTCCATATTGGTTTTAAAGTATCTCGGTTCAAAACGGATGGTATACCAATTGAAAAACGGCCTTGAAGAGATCTACGCACTGTCCGAAGCGATAGAAAAATTCGCAGCGGAAAACGGCATTGCGCAGGACGCGGTATTCAAAGTAAACTTATCCTTGGACGAGCTACTGACCAATACCCTGAGTTACGGCTACCCTGAGGGCGGAGAACGGGACATTTCCGTCGTGCTGGAAATCCGGGATCGAACACTTATCATCGAAACCCGCGACAACGCGGTTCCTTTCAATCCGCTTGATAAGCTGGAGCCGGAACTAGACCAAGACATCGACGAGCGGCCCATCGGAGGTCTCGGTATTCGCATCGTACGAAAAATGATGGACGAAATCGCGTACAGGCACGAGGCGGGCATGAACATATTGACAATGAAAAAGTCTTTTTAAGGAGTAAGTTATGAACATCAAAGAAATGAAAAAGGAAAAAGCGACGGTTTTGGCGATTGAGGGGCGGATCGATTCCGGCACTTCCGCGACGCTGGAGAAAAAACTGATCGACATGATCGAAGCCGGCGGAGTGAAAGATATCGTAATGGATTTTTCCGCTATGGATTATATCAGCAGCGCGGGCCTGCGGGTTTTGCTGATGGCGGCAAAGAAAATGGGTAAACTCGGCGGAAAAGTCGTCCTCTCCGGTTTATGTGAAAACGTAAAAGAGGTCTTCGATATCTCGGGATTTTCGAATATCTTCGGTATTTATACAACGCAAGAAGAAGCCGTAAGGGCGTTTTAACCGTGTGTTCAAAGTTTAATAACGGAGATAAGATATGAGTGAAAACACGCTTTTTCGGAAAAAAAGTTTAGACAGCATATCCTCACCGGAACAACTGAATGAATACATAAAAGTATCCAATCCGAGCGTTTGGCTGGTGATTTCGGCTTTATTCATCCTGCTAGCAGCCGTACTTTTCTGGGGTTTTACCGGCAACTTACCAACCACAATCAGTGTGAAAGGCGAGGCCTTGAACGGCAATATCCTGTGTTATGTCGCCGCAGAAGATGCGGATAAAATCGAAATCGGGCAAACAGTCACCGCCGAAAAAGGCAATTTAAAACTCAAAGGACAAGTTTCCGGTATTGGTGAAATCCCCATGTCCGCTGCTGAAATCAATTCCGAACTGGGCAGCGATTATCTGGTTTCGGAGCTCGTAAAAACGGAATATTCGGTAAAAATCACAGTATCTTTCAACAGTTCTGATTTGGCCGACGGGACACTGTCGGATGTTAAGATCGTTACCGAATCAATTCGTCCGATCGATTTTCTGTTGAAGTAGGAGACGACATGCCGAAGGTTGTAAAAGTTCCTGTGGTCATGCAGATGGAAAACTTGGAATGCGGAGCAGCGTGCCTCGCGATGATACTGGCTTTCCACGGAAAATGGCTGCCGCTTGAACAGGTGCGCAGCGACTGCGGGGTCTCCCGAGACGGAAGCAGCGCCAAGAACATTCTACGCGCAGCACGTACCTACGGAATGAAGGCCGAGGGATACCGGCTCGAAGTTGAAAACATCAAGCAAGCCGAGTTCCCGGTGATCATCCATTGGAACTTCAATCACTTTGTCGTCTTAAACGGATTCAAGAAAAACCGTGCAGTATTGAATGACCCGGCGCGCGGTACGGTTGAGGTCTCCTTGGAGGAGTTCGACAAGTCGTTTACGGGCATTGCGCTGACTTTTTTGAAAACGGAGCGTTTTGAAGAGGGCGGCAAGCCAAGAAGTGTGCTCGAATTTGCAAAGAGCCGCCTGAAGGGCGCGCTGGTTCCTTTTTTGTTTGTGGTTTTAACAGGGATCCTGACCGCTGCGGCGGGCGTCATTACGCCGGTGTTTTCCCGAATTTTCATGGACCGAATCTTGACCGGTGCAAACGCAGACTGGCTCTACCCATTTATATTTGCTATGGCGGGTTTGCTTTTATTTCAGCTTATCGTCTCCGTCTTCAATACACTGTATATGCTTAAAATCAGGGGAAAGCTTGCCATTGTGGCAAATACCACCTTCTTTTGGCATGTTCTCAGATTACCGATGGAATTTTTCTCGCAGCGCATGGCAGGGGACATCGCGGCAAGGCAGAGCTCCAACGAGAGTATCGCGGAAACGCTGATTAACCAGCTTGCTCCGGTGCTGCTGAATACGGCAATGTTGATTTTTTATCTCGCTGTGATGATCAAATACAGCCTGCTGCTGACGATTGTCGGTCTAACGGTGACCATTGTGAACATGTGGGTGGCGCGGATTATCTCGCGCAAACGCATGAATATCACCCGAGGTCAGATGCGTGACAGCGGAAAGCTCTCGGCTGCCACGATGAGCGGCATCCAGATGATCGAAACCATCAAGGCATCCGGTGCGGAAAACGGCTTTTTCGAGCGCTGGGCCGGTTTTCAGGCCTCGGTCAACAGCTTATCGGTGAAATCGGCTCTGTTGAACCAATATCTCGGATCAATACCGGGAGCACTGCAGCAAATTGCCAATATCGCGGTGCTGATGCTGGGCATCATGCTGATCATGAACAATCGGTTTACTGTCGGTATGCTGCTGGCTTTTCAGAGTTTCATGTCGTTGTTTTTAGCTCCGGCCAACTCGCTCATAAGTGTTGGGCAAAGCGTGCAGGAAATGCGCTCCTCCATGGAGAGAGTGGAGGATGTGATGAACTACAAAACCGATGTGGAGTATAAACCTCAGGCACAGGATGACGAGCGCGAGTATAACAAACTGACCGGGGCTTTTACGATGAAGGATGTCACCTTCGGATATTCAAAGCTGGCGGAACCGCTCATCGAAAATTTCAATCTTATTGTCGAACCCGGCCGAAGGATCGCATTCGTCGGGCCTTCGGGCTGCGGAAAATCCACGCTGTCCAAATTGATTTCCGGCCTTTACAAACCCTGGAGCGGCGAAATTTCGTTTGACGGGCAGCCGCAGGGCAGCATCTGCCGGGAAATTTTCACCGGTTCCGTTGCTGTGGTCGATCAGGATATCATCCTGTTTGAAGACACCGTCGCAAATAATATCAAAATGTGGGACAAATCCATCGAGGGTTTTGAAATGATATTGGCCGCGCGCGACGCCCGGCTGCACACCGAGATCGTACAGCGTGACGGCGGTTATAACGGGATGGTTCTGGAGGGCGGCAAAAACTTTTCAGGTGGTCAGCGGCAGCGGATCGAGATCGCCCGGGTGCTCGCGCAGGATCCCCGGATTATCATTTTGGACGAAGCCACCTCCGCGCTGGACGCCAAGACCGAATACGAGGTGATCAACGCCATCAAAGACCGGGGCATCACCTGCATCATCGTCGCCCACCGGCTGTCCACCATCCGCGACTGCGACGAGATCATTGTCATGGACAAAGGTAAGGTCGTGGAGCGCGGAAAACACGAGGAATTATATCGGGCCGGGGGCCTCTATACCCGTCTGGTTGCGACGGAATAGGAGAGCATAAATAATGGGCTGGTTTGACGAACAGATCAAAAACAGGATCCGTTACGATGAGGAAGGTTTTCAAAACGCCTTTGCTCAGCTTTCCTCTGTTGTGATGGGAAAATCGGCAATAAGGGACGCGGCGGGCACCGATCGGTTAAAAACGAAAAACGCAATCGAGGAAATCTTAAAATATTACCATGTGAAGCCCGGCATTCTGCCCGAGGATATTGAAAACATCAACGACCAGTTGGAATACCTGCTGCGCCCCACCGGAATTATGCGAAGGGTTGTCAAACTGGAGGGAAAGTGGTGGCAAAACGCAGTCGGCCCGATGTTGGGGCAAACCCGTGACGGGGATGTGGTTGCTCTGATTCCTGCCGGGCTGAACGGATATCGGTTTTTCGATTACGCAAGCGGTAAAGATATTAAACTTTCCAAGAAAAATTGCAAATTGCTGAAAGAAGAAGCGTTTTGCTTTTACAGGCCGCTTCCTCTCAAGAAGCTGGGCCTCAAAGACTTGATCCGGTATATTGTGACGAATCTGTCGCGCGCCGATATTATACTGATCGCTGTGGCGAGCCTCGGCGTCAGTTTACTGGGGCTGGTCTCGCCTTATGCCACTAAACTGCTGTTTGACCGGGTTGTCCCGTCCGGAGAACCGGGGTTG
>CAZTDA010000189.1:0-4984 GCA_964612155.1 uncultured Eubacteriales bacterium
CGTGACCATCCATCGGGTGAACGCCGAATATGACAGCGGCGACATCGTGGCGCAGGCCAAAGTTCCGGTGCTTCCCCAAGATACGCCGGAAACACTTGCCGCACGGGTTCTGGAATGCGAACACACCTTTTTGGTGGAGGTTCTTTCAAAAATTGTTTCGGGTGAATAACCCAAAGTTGCATCCCAAATCTGCGTAAGGATGGTTATAAAAATGAAGACGATTGAACAGGTACTTTCCAAAAACACCTATCCCGGTCGGGGAATTTTGCTCGGTGCGACCAAAGACGGCGAAAAGGTGATCGCCTACTTTATCATGGGTCGCAGCGTAAACAGCCGCAACCGCATTTTTGTCGAGACCGAGGGCAGCGGACTCAAGACCGAAGCGTTTGACGCGTCAAAGGTAGTCGATCCCTCTTTGATTATTTATCATCCTGTTCGGCGTTATAACGGCGCGACCATCGTGACCAACGGTGACCAGACCGATACGATTTTTGCGGCGCTTCGGCTCGGCGGCACCTTTGAAAGCGCCCTGCGCACCCGCAGTTTTGAGCCGGACGGCCCCAATTTCACGCCGCGTATCTCGGGCATTTATATGGATGATGTCTATAAGCTCTCGATTTTAAAGAGCGCGCCGCAGAATAAAACCGTCACTTACCGCCAGTTTTTTGAATATACGCCCGTCTTTGGCGTCGGCCATTTGATCCACACCTATAACGGCGACGGAAACCCCCTGCCCTCTTTTTCCGGCGAACCGACCGAAGTTGCAGTTGAAGGCGATATCGACACGTTCACAAAAACACTCTGGAATGCATTGGACGAAACCAACAAGGTCTCATTGTTTGTGCGCTTTGAAAATCCGTTGAGCGGCGATTACGAGACCCGCATTTTGAATAAAAATATCAAATAAATATCAACCTCTCGAAAGGACGGTCAATCAGATGGCGAAAGAACTGCTTTTAAAATACGGCTGCAACCCCAATCAGATTCCCGCGAAAATCTTTATGGAAGAGGGCGAATTGCCGCTCGAAGTGCTGAACGGCAGACCCGGCTATATCAACTTTATGGACGCGTTGAACGGTTGGCAGCTGGTCAGCGAGCTCAAAACCGCCACGGGACTGCCCGCCGCAACTTCGTTTAAGCATGTCAGCCCGGCAGGCGCGGCCGTTGCATCCGAACTGAACGATAAAGTGAAAAAATCCTGTTTTGTCGACGGGATGGAACTCTCGCCACTGGCAACCGCTTATGCCAGAGCGCGCGGAGCAGACCGCATGTCCTCATTCGGGGATTTTATCGCGCTTTCGGATGTGTGCGACGAGCAGACCGCCGCAATCATTAATAAAGAGGTCTCCGACGGCATCATCGCCCCCGGCTATTCTCCGAAGGCGTTGGAGGTTTTGAAAGCCAAGCATAAGGGCGTTTACAATATTATTCAAATTGATCCCGATTATGTCCCCGCTGCAATCGAGCGCAAACAGGTTTTCGGCATCACCTTTGAACAGGGGCACAACAATATCAAGTTGGACGAAAGCGTTCTTTCCAATATCGTGACCAAGAATAAAAATCTGCCTGACAGCGCTAAACGCGATCTGCTGGTGGCGTTGATCACATTAAAATACACCCAGTCCAACTCCGTTTGTTATGCGCATGACGGCATGGCAATCGGCATCGGCGCAGGTCAGCAGTCGCGTATTCACTGCACCCGTTTGGCCGGAAACAAAGCTGACAACTGGTGGCTGCGTCAGAGCGACCGCACGTTGGAACTGCCGTTTTTAGATACGGTGCGCCGCATGGATCGCAACAATGTGATTGACCTTTACATCGGCGAGGACTACATGGATGTGTTGGCGGACGGCGTCTGGCAGACGCTTTTCAAAGTGAAGCCACCGGTATTTACCCGGGAGGAAAAACGGGCATATCTTGACACCATCACAGGTGTATCGCTCGGTTCCGACGCGTTTTTCCCGTTCGCGGATAATATCGAGCGGGCACACAGGAGCGGCGTCTCTTATATCGCACAGCCGGGCGGCTCGGTACGCGACGATCTTGTAATTGAACCCTGCGATAAATACGGCATGGTGATGGTCTTTAACGGCATTCGGCTGTTCCACCATTAAGCATTATATATGCCCTTCTGCGAAAGGATGGTTATACATGAATATTCTTGTGATCGGCTCGGGCGGGCGCGAACATGCCATCGTTAAAAAACTGGCTGAATCCAAACACAATCCGGTGCTGTTCTGCGCGCCCGGAAACGCCGGAATCGCGCAGGACGCGACTTGTCTGGATATCGGTGTTATGGATTTTGACGGAATCGTCAAAGCGGCCAAGGAACATCAAATCGACTTTGTCGTTGTCGGACCCGATGATCCGCTTTGCGCGGGACTGGTCGACCGCCTCGAGAGCGAGGGTATCGCGGCGTTTGGGCCGAACAAGGCCGCCGCGAATATCGAAGGCAGCAAGGTTTTTTCCAAATATCTGATGAAAAAATACGGCATTCCGACCGCCGCGTATGAGTCGTTTGACAATTACGAAGCCGCACTGGCCTATGTGAAAGCGCAAAACAAATACCCGACCGTGATTAAAGCCGATGGACTTGCGCTCGGTAAAGGCGTGATTATCGCACAAGACGAGCAGCAGGCCGTTGACGCTTTAAAAACCATGTTTTTGGATAAGACCTTCGGCGCTTCCGGCGAAAAGATAGTGATTGAGGAGTTTTTGACCGGTGTAGAAATCAGCATGTTGACGTTCTGCGACGGCAAGGTGATTCGCCCGATGGCGACCGCTAAAGACCACAAAAAGATTTTCGACCGTGACCAAGGCCCGAACACCGGCGGTATGGGCACGATCGCCCCTCACCCGCTCTATACGCCGGAGATGGCTGAGATCATCGAACAAAAGGTTTTTCAACCCACTTTAAAAGCGCTTATTTCCGAGGGAATTACCTTTAAAGGCGTGATTTTCTTCGGCTTGATTCTGACCACCGACGGCCCGAAAATGTTTGAATATAACGCCCGTTTCGGCGACCCCGAAACCCAAGTCGTGCTGCCGTTGCTCGACGGGGATTTAATTGATATCATGCTCGCCGTGCGCGAGCAGCGTTTGGCCGAGGTTGAATTTTCAATCAAACCCAGCTGTGCGGCTTGTGTTGTATTGGCCAGTGGCGGCTATCCCGGTCATTACGAAAAGGGCTTCGAGATCACCGGACTGGATTGCGGCGCAACCGTTTATCACGCGGGAACAAAATTCAAGGACGGCAAAATAGTGACCAACGGCGGACGCGTGCTCTGTGTGACCGCAACCGGTGACGACTTGCAGATTGCGCTTAATCGCGCCTATAAAGCCGCGAAAAAGATCGATTTTACGGGAAAGTATTGCAGAAGCGACATCGGCGTACTATACTGATAACAGAATAATATGGGGGTATGAGAGATGGATTGGGCGATTATCGCAATTCTCGGCATCGCGCTGTTTTTTGTCTTTGAACCCGTTTATCTCAAAATGTCTTTCTCTCCGATTGAAAAAAAGCCGCTTTCGCTTACATTTAAAGCGCTTGCAACCGGCATGGCGCTGGTTTTAACCGTCATCGGATATCTCCGCGCCCCCGGCATGTTCGAGTTGCTGATGGTGATTGCAATGTCGATTTGCCTGATAGCCGATGTGTTAATCGGCGTGAGTTTTGTGGTCGGTGTCTTCGCCTTTCTGCTCGGACATTTATTCTATATACCGGCGTTTTTGCAGACCTACGAGTTCAAATGGTATATCAGCTTGCCGATTTTTCTTTGCGGACTGTTGTTGGTCTGGCTGCTGTTTCACAACTATTTCGCAAAAGCGGGAAAGACGCTTGTGCCGCTTCTGGTCTATTCAATAATTCTAAACGCAATGCTTGCGCTGGGCGTTCCGGCGCTTTTATCGCTTGATTCACGCGGAGTTTTATTGGCAGTGGGTGCTGTCTTCTTCGTCGTATCTGATTTGATGCTTGCGCACAACGCTTTTATCAAAAAATCGCGCGTCAGCGATATCGTCTCGCTGACCTTTTATTATTCGGCGCAGTTCTTATTCGGGTTGTCCGTGTTTGTGCCGACCATGAGTGTTTGATATGAATTCTTTCTTATATGACCCGCAAATAAAAACCTGTAAAAACCCCATCGGTGCTGTCCCGGATGGAACGAGGGTCGAATTTTGTCTACCTTTGTCGTTTTTATCCGGCGCGGTTGAGGTTTGGTTTTGCCTGTTCGACGAAAACCTATGCGAACTCGGGCGCTACGAAATGCTGTGGCAGGACTGCGAAAACGGCACGGAGCGCTGGTGCTATTCGCATGTTTTTAAAAAACCGGGGTTGTTTTTTTATCGGTTTCTGATCGGTGAAACCGTTCTCAAACCGGAGGGGCGCGACTTTTGGCAGCAGACCATTTATGATAAAAACATGACAGCACCCGAGGGATTTGCGGGTGGCGTGATTTATCAGATTTTCCCCGACCGATTTTTTCAGGGCAAAAATATCAAAAACCCCTACCCCGACCGGCAGATTGTGAGTGATAAAAGCAAACTACCCGAGTATGCCGATCTTGACCGTAATTTTGCCGTACACAACAACGATTATTACGGTGGTGATTTGGCGGGCATTACGGCAAAGCTCGACTATTTGGCATCGCTCGGCGTGACGATTTTATATCTCAACCCGATTTTTGAGGCGCATTCCAATCATCGCTACAACACCGCTGACTACATGAAAATTGATCCGATGTTGGGCGACGAAAAAGATTTTATTGAATTGGCGCAACAGGCCAAAAAGCGCGGTATCAAACTCATTTTGGACGGCGTTTTTTCGCATACCGGCTCCGACAGCCGTTATTTTGACGCCACCCGATACGGAGAAAAAGGCGCGGCGAATGAACAAAACTCGCCTTACTATTCGTGGTATTGTTTCCGTCACTGGCCGAGTGATTATGATTGCTGGTGGAACGTGCGCACCTTACCCAACACC
>CAZTDA010000190.1:0-4960 GCA_964612155.1 uncultured Eubacteriales bacterium
ACTTGCAGAAGCGGTGTCTGCCATCGAAGAGCAAAACTCCGAACTTAAAAACAGCTTTATACGGTGGGATAAAAACAAGCATCTGCAAAACATCAAAAACAGCGGTTTCTTCCGATATACGCGCGAAATCGTTTTTGCCAATACCGAGCCCTGCAACGCCGACCGTTTCATTGGAATCGCAATGAGTCAGGGCGGATTGCAAAGTATCATCAAAAACAAACCGCAATTGATCAATGAAGATTTTAAAAAATTTGCAGTTACCGTTTTCGAATTGTTTAAAGATAGAAAATTTGAGATTGATTTCAATTACCGTATGCGTATCGGCGTAAAGTGAATCTGTATAAAATTCGACAGCCGATGTCGTGCAGAACATCAGCTGTCGGATTTCATGGAGGAGCCGTTTAAAATATATAAGTTGTGTAGTTGAAAGCCCTCTTATCTTTATGTTTCCTTATGGAGACAAATAAAGCAGCAGCGGAGATAGCGGCAGCCATGAAAATTAAGTTTTTCACGACTTCATCCGAAATCACAAGCGCGAAAGTTAACATGTTTAAAATTGCAACAAGAGATAGTATCGTTTTAAATTTCATAGTATTTTGGCAGAACCGCTTTGAAATATCATTTCATATTCATGATTTTGATACTCATTATCGGTAACGCCGTTCCTCCTTTTCGATTTTTTGGGGGTCACAGTGACCAGAGTATTACCATTATAATGGACAAAAAGTAACAAATCAATAGATAATCACAAAATAAAATAAAAATATGTAACATAAAATTATGATATATCGATTTCTGGCGACTTATATACCACAATATGGAATAAAACGAATAGAATTTCATGGTCGTTATTGACTACAGGTAAGTAAACTCGTGAAAAAGAAAAAAAGGATATAAACCCACTGTCACTGAAGAGCGGCAGTAGGTTTAATCACTAACTTAAAATATGTAGTTTAAACTAATTCTTTTTTTCTCTGTTCTTCTTCAGAGAGAGCAGCAAGACAGCAATCGAAATAGCGGTGGCTGCGAAAATTAAAATTTGAACAAGAGTATCCGTGATTAAGAAAGCGCATGTAAGTGTAAGCAGAATAGCAGCAAGCGAAAGTGCAATTTTTAACTTCATGGTTTCGGGCAAATACTTTAGCGGATAATACCTTTGGATTATAATGACATCCCGCTTGTGGGTAATGCCCATTCCTCCTTAATATTTTTCCGGCAAATTGAATCCGGTTTATATATTATAACTTATGTTAAGTAACAAATCTATAGTAAAATTAAAATATTAGCAAATATATATAACAAAACATCCCAATGTTACTTGAATTCTCCAATTTATTCGCTCCAAAAAGTTGCAATACTCTCCATAAACGAATTCGTGTAATAAATTTCGTTTATTTTGGATTATTCCTTGACAAGGCGGGTGTGTGTGAGTATAATCAAAAATCCGCGTCTGCGGCTGGACGCTTTAGGATATTTTACCGGCACTGACAATCCGCTCGATTTTCGAAAGCGGTGATTTTGCTTTCTGCCGGAATCGCATCATTTATTTCGGCGCATACGTTTGTGCTTTGTGGGAGAATAAATAAAAAATATGATCGAATTGAAAAACATCAACAAAACGTTCAAGATCGCCAAACGCAACGCAGGTCTCGGCGAAGCTGTTAAAGCGCTTTTTAAAAAAGAGTATACTTACATCCATGCGTTAAACGATGTCTCGTTTACCATCAACGACGGTGAGATGGTCGGCTACATCGGCCCGAACGGAGCGGGGAAGAGCAGTACAATCAAGATCATGAGTGGCATCCTGACGCCTGACAGCGGCGAGTGCGTGATCAACGGCAGAACCCCGTGGAAAAACCGGATCGCCCATGTACGCGAGATCGGGGTTGTCTTCGGCCAGCGCAGCCAGCTCTGGTGGGATGTGCCGGTCGCCGACAGCTTTGAGCTGATCAAAGAGATTTACAAAGTAGACAGTGCGATCTATCAAAAGAATCTGGACGAGCTGACGCAGTTATTGGACATCGGCGAGATCATCCGAACCCCGGCGCGCCAGCTCTCGCTCGGCCAGCGGATGCGCTGCGAGATTGCCGCTTCGCTGTTACATAATCCGAAAATTTTATTTTTGGACGAGCCGACCATCGGTCTCGACGCGGTCTCGAAAATTGCCGTGCGCGACTTCATCAAGACCATCAACCGAGAACGCGGCACGACCGTGATTCTGACCACCCACGATATGCAGGATATCGAAGCGCTGACCAAGCGGATTTTATTAATCGGAAAAGGCCGAATTCTGCTCGACGGAGAATTGGAAGAGCTCAAGCGCCGCAACTCGACCCACAAGACCCTGACAGTGGACTATACCGGGAAACTTGATGGGCTTGCGGACGGGATGATCGTCTCAAAAAACCTCGACGGACACGCGGTGATTGTGGTGGATACGGCAAAAATCCCGGTCTCCGCCGCCATCGCCAAAATCTCCGAACAGGCCGAAATCACCGATCTCTCGGTTGCAGGAGCGACCGCCGAGGAGATGGTGGTGGCGCTCTACAAGGAGTTTCGGATATGAGAAAATACCTTTCGTTTTTCAAGATCAGGTTGATTAACGGTCTGCAATACCGCGCTGCCGCATATGCCGGAATGGCAACACAGTTTTTTTGGGGTGCGATGACATTGCTGATGTTTTGGGCATTTTATAAAAACGGCTCAAACGAGTTCCCGATGACCTTTCCGCAACTGGCGAACTACATCTGGATGCAGCAGGCATTTTTAATGCTTTATGCGGCCTGGTCATTTGAAAACGATATCTTTGATGCAATTACGGGTGGAAATATCGCTTATGAGCTCTGTCGCCCCGTTGATCTTTACTCCATGTGGCTTATTAAAAACATCGCCGTACGGGTGGCGCGCGTAATCCTGCGCTGCCTGCCGATTTTAATTGTCGCGGTATTCCTGACCGCGCCGTTTAATCTGACTGCTCCGGTGTCTTTGAGTGCAGGTTTGTTATTTATTCTTTCGCTCGGTTTGGGGTCGTTGTTGGCGGTGTCGTTAGTGATGCTGGTTTATATTGCGACTTTTTATGTGCTATCCTCATTGGGCATTCGAATTCTCTTTGCCAGTGTCATCGAGTTTTTATCGGGCGCGATCATTCCGCTGCCGTTCTTCCCGGAGAGTGTGCAGAAGATTTTGTACATTCTCCCGTTCGCTTATATGCAAAACGCCCCGTTCCAGATTTACAACGGCTTTTTGTCCGGAGCGGAGGCCTATAAAACCATCTTGATTCAAATTCTGTGGCTGACGGCGCTGTGGCTCATCGGCAAGTTTGCGATGTCGCGGGCGCTTAAAAAAGTCGTGGTGCAGGGGGGTTAATGACGATGAATTTATATCATGTGAGCGAAGAACCGGATATTTTAATATTCCAACCCCGTTTGCCCTCCCGCAAGGACTTGAATCCGGATGTAGGATTGGTCTGGGCGCTGTGCGAGCGGACACTCCCCAACTTCTTAACGCCGCGCAACTGTCCTCGGGTGACTTACCACCTCGGCGAAAAAACCACTGCCGCCGATATCGAACGCTGCCTGCCGAACGGATACTCCCACGCCGTGATCATCGAAACCGATTGGCTGGAGCGGCTGCGTAATACTACGCTGTATCTGTATCATTTCGACCCTTCGGGTTTTAATCTTCAGGACGAAGTTGCGGGGTACTATGTTTCGGAAAAAGCACAGATACCGATCGGATTAACCGTTATCGCCGATTTGGAAGGCAAATTGAAAAAGCGGAATGTCGCTTTGATGACGGTTGATAACCTGTGGAAAATTTCCGAGGAAATCAAAAAAACCAGCTTCAACTGGTCGATCTGCCGCATGGCTTATGCGAAAAGCAAACCGGAGGAGGGAAAAGCATGAGATTATATTTGAAATACGCCTCAATCATCCTGCGCGGTCAAATGCAATATAAGGTCTCGTTTGTCTTGACCGCCATCGGGCAGTTTCTGGTTTCTTTCACAGGCTTTTTGGGCGTTTATTATATGTTCAACCGCTTCAACTCGGTCGATGGATTCACGTTTTCACAGGTGTTACTGTGCTTTGGCGTGCTGCTTGCGTCGTTTTCGCTGGCCGAGTGTTTTGTGCGCGGCTTCGACACATTCCGCGGCATCATCTCGAACGGCGAATTTGACCGCATTATGGTTCGTCCGCGTAACGAGATTTTGCAGGTGCTTTCCGCGCGTATCGACTTTTCCCGCATCGGGCGCTTTCTGGTCTCGGTCGGACTGCTGGTCTATGCCATTGCAAACAGCGGCGTCACTTGGGCGCCCGACCGGATTTTAACCTTGATCTTTATGGTTATAGGCGGATTTTTTGTCTACGCGGGCTTGTTTGTTGTCTATGCAAGCATCTGCTTTTTTACCATCGAGGGGTTGGAGTTTATGAATATCTTCACCGACGGCACGCGTGAATTCGGCAAATACCCGCTGTCGATCTACGGTGAAGGGGTGTTAAAGTTTTTGACCTATGTCATCCCAATTGCGTTGTTCCAGTATTACCCGTTTCTGTATCTGATCGGCCAATCGCAAAACAAGCTCTATATCTTCCTGCCGTTGATCGCGGCGTTGTATATCTTTCCGTGTCTGTTGTTTTGGAAGTTCGGGGTCAAGCATTATAAGTCCACCGGTTCGTGAAGACAGCATACGAACTCGGGCCTTAATCAACCATGATTTTTACAGCGAAACCGAATTGTTCTGCTCCGCCAGTAAAAAACAATGTCTTCCTGTATCCCGTGATTTGAATATAAATAATATCCTCCGAAATGTTTATTGAATCACCGGTTTTCTTAAAGAACAAACCATTACAACTGACGCTTATCAGCTCAGATGAAAGGGCGGAAACGGAGGTTTCACCACTGTAAAAACTCACTTGAACAACTGCATTTTGCAACATACTTCCTTTATCCCATTTAATGC
>CAZTDA010000191.1:0-4954 GCA_964612155.1 uncultured Eubacteriales bacterium
TCTGGCTTCGAGGATCGCATCGGCCATAGCGCCCGAAATCAACTTGACAGCGCGGATGGCGTCGTCATTGCCCGGGATGACATAATCGATCTCGTCGGGGTCGCAGTTGGTGTCGACGATGGCAACGATCGGGATGTTGAGTTTTCTGGCTTCGGAGACGGCGTTGCGTTCTTTGCGCGGGTCTACGATGAACAGCGCGCCGGGCAACTTGCCCATTTCTTTGATACCGCCGCGGAACTTTTCAAGCTTGTCGATTTCAAGGCGCAGTTTGATAACTTCCTTTTTGGGCAGGATGTCAAACGTGCCGTCTTCTTCCATCTGGCGAAGCTGCGCAAGACGGGCGATTCTCTTATGATTGGTTTGGAAGTTGGTCAGCATGCCGCCCAGCCATCTCGCATTGACATAATGCGCACCGGCGCGGATCGCTTCTTCTTTGATGGAGTCCTGCGCCTGCTTTTTGGTGCCGACGAACAGGATGGGTTTGCCTTCCGCCGCGACGCTGCGAACGAACATATACGCTTCGTCGAGCTTTTTCACGGTCTGCTGAAGGTCGATGATGTAGATGCCGTTGCGTTCCGTAAAGATATACGGAGCCATTTTGGGGTTCCAGCGCCTGGTCTGGTGTCCGAAGTGGACGCCTGCTTCCAGCAGCTGTTTCATGGATACGACTGCCATTGAGATTTCCTCCTAAAAAATTGGTTTTAGATCCTCTGCGCCGTTGTGGGGAGACAGACAGAGCCCCATCAAAGGACCGTAATGAACGGCACCCCCTTGAGAACCCGACGCATGCGAATTCCGCAGTATTATACCACAACCAAAGGCAATTTTCAACTGTTTTATAATAAAAATCAGGTTTATGCCTCACTGTGACTCACGACTGATCGTTTACAACTTCCATAGTCCGCTTAACATTGATGATGCCCTCTTCGGAAAGCCATGTTTTGAGATCAATTCCGGCTGTCAACCGCTCCGAAATCAATACCAGTTTATGCAGAGCGCGTGTTGAACCGATGTAAAGGTGATTCACACCGGACTTGCGATCAATCAATTTGTCGGCGTTATAAATGAAAACGCAGTCGAACTCAAGGCCTTTGACCTCATCGATTTCAAATAAAGAGAGCGCACAATCGGAGTCCAAGCAGTTCACGGCGACGTTAAATCCCGATGTTTGCAATGCCTTTGACACCGATATGCGGTTTTCGGCGTCGGGAACAATAACCGCCATCGTATTCCATCGGTGTGAATCAATTTCTGCATGAAGCAGTTTTTCAAACTCTGAATGTTCGTCGGTTTCATCTGAAAACAAATGCCATTGAACAGGATCACCGTGCCGTTGAACCGACAGTATTTCGGGGTGATTGATAACGCGTTTGGAAAATTCGACGATCTCATAAGTCGAACGGTAGCAGTTGAAAAGCCGAATCACCTCGGCCTTATCACCGTAAACATGCCGAATAAGTTCCGAATCGTTTTGTGTGAACAAAAGTGATTGATTGAAATCACCGACGGCTAAAAAAGGACAACGGTACCGAGTACGCAGCACGGCGTGTTGTAAAAGCGTCAAATCCTGCATTTCGTCAACGATCAGATATTTTATGCCTGGATTGGTGTTGGAGCAAAACAGTACATGCTGTAAAAGAAGCGCGATTTCCTCGTCGACACCTTGTCGGCTGTCATTCATCCGAATCCCCTTTGTCCGGTCAAGCCATAAGACAAAATCATCATAGGCGCTTAGCAGCGTCAGTTCTCTGCACATACGGTTGAGTTGAGCAAAGAGATGCGCGAAAAACTCCTTTTTCTCTTCTGCATAAAAAAGTGGGCCATAAACATCCCGAAGTTCCATGCGCACCAACTGTGCTCGGGTAAAAAGAGGCCTATCGCTGTATGTATACCAGAAAAGGCGCGAAAGCTCTTCTTTCGTGATGGTCAGTGCGATGAATGAAATATCTTCAAGCCGAAAACATTCCGTTTTCAAGTATTCGACATACTCGTCTAATGACGACAAAAGGGTGTATTGATCCTGCGCGGTCAGGTCGGCGGGCAGAAAGGCGCAATCCAATTCGGAGCAGAACGAGATATCGCCGCGCAGTTCGTCATATGAGCATAACGGGATGTTGTCTTCATTCAAGCTGGGCAGCACGCCGCAGATATATTGATGTAAATATTTCTTCGGAGAAATAAACGCCATTTGCTCCGATTTCAAGTTCGTATCTTTATAAAGCAAGTACGCAGCCCTATGTAAAGCGATGGACGTTTTTCCCGAACCCGCCGGGCCGATGAGAAACGCAGACGTATTCAGACCGAGGCGTATGACATGGTTTTGTTCCTTTTGCAAAGAAACAGCGATATTTTTCATTTCATGGGTGGCGTTTTGACTCAGATAATGTAACAGCAGGTTGTCATAAACAGGCGAGTCGATGTCTGTCACCGCTTCGAGTTCCCCGTTTTGAATAAGAATCTGCTTTTTTTCGGTCATATTGACTTCAATGGAGCCGACAGGGCTCTGATAAACGCATGCGCCGAAATCGCTCTCATAAAAAAGACCTGCCACGGGCGAGCGCCAATCCAAAACCAGAGAAAGAGCGTTTTTTTCGTCGTACAGTTCCTTCAGACCGATATAATAGGTCTCGGGGATGTCTCTGTTTTTAAAAACAAGATTAATCTTCCCGAAAAAGGGAGATAAAAGCGCCCTGTTCAACTGCTTGATTTCTTTTGCGGCGTGATTCCCTAAAAAATCATCCATTTCCGTTTTTTGTGCCCAATATGTCTTTTCGTTTTTATTCGAATCGATATATTGCAGGTTGTTCCAAATATAAGTCACATTTTCTTTTCGCTCGGCAATCATTCCTTTCAGTTCGCCGGTGAGCTTTCCGATTTGATTATTGATGTACTGTTTCACAAATGCCAGATACTGTTGTTCCTGCATGAAATACCCTCGATTCATTTTACTTTTTCTTGTCATACAGCATTTCCTTTTAAGGCAGACCCCCTGTCAAACGGATTTATTTTACCGAAATACCGAAATGAGATATAAAAAAGACGGATGCGATCCATCTTTTATAAAATAAAAATATATCAATCCTATCAGAACACAAGACCGGATCATGTTTTAAAGCATATGTTTATCCCATAACCTTTCGGCACAAAAAAGGATAGGCCTTAACGAAATTCATCTCATCATGTATTCTTGCAAATACGTCTCAGAATATTTCTTCCAATTTTATTCTGTTTTGTGAGAAATGTCAATCATTTTTCTATTCATAATTAAAAAATGCAAGAAGCTGTCACACGGATCGTTGATGAGAACACCGCTTGACCTTTCGTGCCCAACCCGCTATAATTTCATCAAATGGGAGGTGCGCAGATGGTTTGTATCGGAAACGAATGGGATGACCTGCTCGCCGGGGAATTCGAAGCGCCTTACTATCAAAAACTGCGGGAGTTTTTAAAATCGGAGTATTCCCATCACAAAATTTACCCGAACATGCATGATATTTTCAACGCCTTGAAGTATACGCCCTATTCCAAAGTTAAAGTCGTCATTTTGGGTCAAGACCCTTATCACGGCGCGGGACAGGCGCACGGGTTGTGCTTTTCGGTGAAAAAAGGCATAGAACCGCCCCCATCACTAAAAAATATCTTTGCCGAAATCAAGTCCGATCTGGGCATCGATCCGCCCGATCACGGGGAATTGACTTCCTGGGCGAGACAGGGCGTGCTGCTGCTCAACACGGTGCTCACGGTGCGCGAGGGTCAGCCGAACAGCCATAAGAACGCCGGATGGGAACTGCTGACCACCAAAATCGTGGAACTGCTCAACGACAACCCGAATCCGATGGTGTTTTTGCTGTGGGGTGCAAATGCGCGGGCAAAGGAACCCCTGCTGACCAATCCCAATCATCTGGTGTTATCCACGGTTCACCCGAGTCCGCTTTCCGCCTATAACGGCTTTTTCGGGTGTAAGCATTTTTCCAAAACTAACGAATTTTTGACCAAAAACGGTGTCGCACCGGTCAATTGGCAGATTGAAAATAGGTTGTGTGAGGTAACAAAGTAAATGGAATTTTTCGAATTGATTCAAAAGCGTGAGAGCTGTCGCAACTTCAAGGATACTCCGGTAGAAAATGAAAAACTGCACCGCTGTGTTGAAGCTGCCCGGTTTGCTCCATCGGCCTGCAATTCACAGCCCTGGCGTTACATCATCGTCAATGATCCCGAACTCAGCCCCAAAGTCGCGAAATGTGTTCAGGATATGGGTATGAATAAATTCGCAAACGGCTGCCCCGCTTTTGCGGTTGTACTTGAAACCGGAGCAAGCTTGATGTCTCGGCTTGGCGGCAAGGTGATGGATCAGCAATTTGCATCGTTGGATGTCGGGATTTCGGTGGCGCATTTTTGTTTAGAAGCCACCGATCTGGGACTATCCACCTGCATTCTCGGCTGGCAAAACGAGAGCAGATTAAAAGAACTGTTTAACATCCCGAAAAACGAGCGTGTGCGGGTGGTCTTGGCCGTCGGTTACGCGGCAAACGATACGCTTCGCACAAAGCAACGCAAGCCGATCGAGGCGATCGCACAATTTTATCTTTCGGAGGAAACGAAATGAACGCACATGAAATGGCTTTATCCATTACAATTATCGTCGAACTGCTCGGCGTAATCTTCCTTGCCCTGTTTGCTTTTATCAGATTACGCGCAAATCCGCGCGTTTTCATCATCGGTTTATTGGTTTTTTTGCTGGTGCATCTCGTGAATTACAGTGCGGGTCAACTTCCCATCAACACAACTTCGTTTGGCGTTCAAATGATCATCACCGCGATTCAAGCGATTGTTTTGGCGCTCGGTTCCTATGTTGGTGTGAAGTGGTTTGTCAACTATTCCTACCGATATCGGGATTTTCTCACCATGGGTATGGGAGTCGCCGCGTTAAAATTGATATTTGCGGCAAAAGATA
>CAZTDA010000192.1:0-4937 GCA_964612155.1 uncultured Eubacteriales bacterium
GCCCCATGTGGCCGCCCGCGCGCGAACATCATTATCGGGCGGCCACATGGGGCTGCTCCTGCGGTGAAAATATCTTCCTTATTGATTATCGTATGAATGATTTGCCAATACTTGCAGTATAAATTAGGGGTGAAAAACATCAAACACCGAACATAACCGTTTGATACAAGCCCTGGTTTATCGGCATCTGAACCGTGTCGAGGTTGTGAATGGATACGGATTTCAGAAAGTGATAATAACTGCAGGGGTGAGAGAGTTGGATAACAGAAAAATATATGAGCAGCTCCGGGAGGTCGAGATGGCGCTGCGCAGCGCGTATAATCGATTTGAGCAGATTTGTGAACCCGATTTGGTCGAGTCCGAAATTTACTTAATCAAGTGTTTGGAGGCAAAAAGAAGCCATCTGATCAAAGAGGCACGCATTGCGGATGCCGCGGAAACCGTACCGGCAGCCGAGGAATCGAACAAACCGGATACCGTCAATGTGGAAATAAAAGCGAAGGCATCCGAAAAAATTTCAACATAAAGGAGCGGTTTTGATTTATGGCAAAACTCATGAGTTTCTTTTTCTCGGCTTTTTTGGGAGTCGGGGCGCTGGCGCTGCTGAACTTCACCGCGCCCTATACGGGTCTGTCGCTCGGATGGAGCGCATGGACAATCGGTTCGGGCGTTTTGCTGGGGCTGCCGGGAACGGTGCTTCTGGTCGTACTTAAAATCTTGCTGTAATTTTGTTGTAATACTCGATTTTAAATGTTATAATTCTCTTGCCGGACTTCCGACGGGGGGATGTTATATGATTTACGAACAGCCACAAGGGCTGTCGCCGCAAAAGTTGAAAGAAGCGCTTGCCGAATCGCTTTCGGGCAGGCGGCTTTCGCGTGTTTTAATTTTGCCGCCCGATTTTACGCGCATGTATTCCGGCGCGGGGAAATTGACGGCGATTTATTGCGACTTGCTCAAAGACAAAGCCAAAATCGATGTGATGCCGACGCTCGGCACCCATGTCCCGATGACCAAAACCGAATGCGACACCTTTTTCGAGGGCCGCGTGAAACATGAGGATTTAATCATACACAACTGGCGCAAAGATGTGGTGAAAATCGGCGAAGTGCCGGGCGAATTTGTATCGCAGGTCTCGGACGGGTTGGTCACCGATAAAATCGATGTCGAGGTCAACAAGCGCATTGTCAGCGGCGATTATGATTTGATTATTTCGATCGGACAAGTTGTTCCGCACGAAGTCGTCGGCATGGCGAACTATTCTAAGAATATTTTCGTCGGCTGCGGCGGCGCTTCGATGATCAATTCCTCCCATATGCTCGGCGCGTTTTACGGCATGGAGCGGGTGATGGGCAAGGATTTTTCGCCCGTGCGCAAGGTGTTTGACTACGCCGAGGAACATTTTTTAAAGGATTTGCCGATTTTATATGTCCTCACCGTCACCACCAATTCATGCGATGAGACGAAAATTCGCGGGCTTTATATCGGCAGAGAACGAAGCAATTTTGAAAAAGCGGTCGGCGCAAGCCAGACCTATAATATCAACCAATTGGACAAGCCGATTCAAAAAGCGGTCGTCTATTTGGACGGGCGCGAATTTAAAAGCACCTGGCTCGGCAATAAGGCGATTTACCGCACTCGTATGGCGATGGCTGACGGCGGGGAACTGCTCATTTTAGCACCCGAAGTTGATAAGTGCGGCGAGGACTGCGAAAACGACCGACTGATTAAAAAATACGGCTATATCGGACGCGAAAACGTTTTAAAATTGGTCAAAGAAAACGCCGATCTGCGTGAAAATCTCTCGGTGGCGGCGCACCTGATCCACGGCTCATCGGACGGCAGATTTAGTATCACTTACGCCGCGCCGAAACTGGGCAAGCAGACCGTTGAATCGGTCAACTTCAAGTATGCGGACTTAACCGAACTGATGAAAAAATATAACCCCGCCATGTTGAAAGACGGTTGGAATACCGTAAACGGTGAAGAGGTTTTTTATATCTCCAACCCGGCTTTGGGGCTTTGGGGATTAAAGCAATAAAAGGGGAACTCTGTCAAGATGATTGATTTACACACGCATTCTACCTGTTCCGACGGTTCGATGACGCCGAAAGAACTGATCGACCATGCCAAAAAGTGCGGTCTTGAAGCGATTTCGCTGACCGACCATGACACCGCCGACGGCGTGAAAGAGGCGATGGCAAGGGGCGCCGAAATCGGGATCGAAGTGATACCGGGGATTGAACTCTCGGCGCAGAGCGAGACCGAGACGCACATTCTGGGCTATTTTATCGACATTGACCATCCGGCGCTGAAAGAGGCGCTCGTGAAAATCAAAGAGGTGCGCTCCATCCGAAGCCAACGAAATTGCGATAAACTGCGCGCGCTCGGATACGACGTGACGATGGCGGAGGCCGAACAGGTCGCGGGCGGCGAGATGCTGTGCAGGGCGCATTTTGCGCGGGTGTTGGTCGACAAAGGGTATATGCCCTCAGTCAAAGTCGCGTTTGATACGCTGCTTGCCAACGGCAAACCCGCTTACGACGACACACAATATCTGACCGCGGCGCAGGCAGTGGAGCTGATAAACAAAACCGGTGGGACGGCGTTTTTGGCGCATCTGCATTTGACCCGCAAGCCCGATGAAGTGCTCGAAAAGTTCGTTTTGGAACTGAAAGAAGCCGGACTTGTCGGAATCGAAGGGTATTACACCGAATACACACCCGAGCTGCAAGCAAAATATCAAGCGATGGCAAAACGGTTGGGAATGTTGATCTCCGGCGGCACCGATTTTCACGCGGCAATGAAGCCGCATATCTCGATCGGCGTCGGGCTCGGAACTATGAATATTCCGTACAGCGTACTTGAAACTATAAAACGGGAGAGAGCAAAGAAATGAAACTGAGACAGAACTGCAAATACGCGCTGATCGCGCCCACCAGCATGGGCGTGCGCATCACACCTGCCAATCACGGCCCCGTGCATACCGCCGATTTATATTCGATGCAAGCCACGAGCGCCGAGAGCAATGTTTTGAGCGTTTCTGCGGGCTTAGGTCTGCCGACAAAAGTGTTGACTGCGTTTGTCAAGGACAGCCCGATTGCCACGTTCATCAAGGGCGATCTGCGCCGCCGGGGCATTGATTATGAGGGCAAAGAATTTGCACAGGGCGGGCCCTGGGGCTACCGCCACCAGTTCAACATCGCCGACACCGGTTACGGTATGCGGGGGCCCCGGGTGCATAACGACCGCGCGGGTGAAGTGGGCAGAATGCTTAGTGCGGACGATTTTGACCTCGAGCGCATTTTCAGCGACGAGGGCGTTCAGATACTGCATTTGTCGGGGCTGGTTGCGGCGTTGTCGGAACAGACGATCGGATTTTGCCTTGAACTTGCGCGCACCGCAAAGAGATTCGGCACTTTGATCTCGTTTGATTTAAATCACCGCACGTCGTTTTGGAAAGGCCGCGAAAAGCAGCTGCACGAGGCGTTTTCCGAGATCGCCTCGATTTCGGATATCCTCGTCGGCAACGAAGAGGACTTTCAACTTTGCTTGAACATCAAAGGTCCGGAGGCGGGCGGGCAGGGTCTTGCAGGAAAGCTCGACAGTTTTAAAGGCATGATCGACGAGATTCGCAAACATTACCCGAATGCTACGGTGTTCGCAACCACCTTGCGCGAGGTTATCAGCGCCAACGCCCATCTGTGGGGCGCGACGATGCTGTGCGACGGGGTCTGGGAAACGGTCGCTCCGCGTGAGATCGGGGTGCTCGACCGCATCGGCGGCGGCGACGGGTTTGTCGGCGGGTTGTTATACGGTATTTTAAAGGGCATGAGCCCCCAAGACGCGTTGCATTTCGGGTGGGCAAGCGGAGCGCTTGCGGTGTCGTTATTGACCGACTATGCGCTTCCGGCGGATGAAGAACAGGTGTGGTCGATTTGGCAGGGGAATGCAAGGGTCAAAAGATAAATAGTCAAATGAATATTTTCAAAGTTTTGTTGCAGTAAAATTAAATCTAGATTTAACCACCCCGACCTGCGGGAGCAGGGAATTCGTAAAACGAATTCCTTTCCTCCACAGAGGGGAATAAATGAAAGGACTATAAATAAATTATGAAAAAGGCGGATATCGGACTCATCGGGTTGGCGGTCATGGGCGAAAATCTTGTGATGAACATGGAGAGCAAGGGTTTTACGGTTGCCGTTTATAACCGAACTGCCGACAAGGTTACAAACTTTGTCGCGGGCAGAGCCAAGGGCAAGAATATTATCGGAACTTACTCATTGCAAGAATTGGTCGACAACCTCGCCGCACCGCGCAAGGTCATGATGATGATCAAAGCCGGGCAGGCGGTCGACGATATGATCGAACAGTTGATCCCGTTGCTTGCCCCGGGTGATATCCTGATCGACGGCGGCAACTCCCATTTCCCAGACACCTCGCGCAGAACCGCATATGTCGAGAGCAAAGGGCTGCTTTATATCGGCACCGGTGTCTCCGGCGGCGAAGAGGGCGCGTTAAAAGGCCCGAGCATGATGCCCGGCGGTTCAAAGGCGGCGTGGCCGTCAGTCAAGCCGATTTTTCAGAGCATCTGCGCGCACACCGACGGCGAACCCTGCTGTGATTGGGTCGGCGAAAACGGTGCGGGGCATTTTGTCAAGATGGTGCATAACGGCATCGAATACGGCGATATGCAATTGATCTGCGAGACCTATCAGCTGTTAAAAGACGGCTTCGGGCTGACCGCAGACGAACTGCACGAGGTCTTTAGTGAATATAATAAAGGCGATTTGGACAGTTATCTGATTGAAATCACCCGCGACATCTTCGGCTATCGCGACAACGGCGAAGTGACCGTGGACAAGATTTTGGACACGGCGGGGCAGAAGGGCACGGGAAAATGGACGGCGATTGCGGCGCTCGATGAGGGCATCGCG
>CAZTDA010000193.1:0-4933 GCA_964612155.1 uncultured Eubacteriales bacterium
GGGCGAGAGCGGCGCGGTTATATTTTTGGTCGAGGAAAAACCCGGTCTTCTGTCCGTTTTCCACATCGACCGCGTATTTCAAGCCGTTTTCGGTGATCTCGGTGACCGCGCTTTCGGGGTGCGAAATAAAATCGTTTTTATACCAGCCCTTACGGAGCGGCAGCCCCTCCAGTTCGCGGATCGACACGTCGTCGCGCTCGAAAATACCCGAGACAGTCACGCTGCAGCCGTTCAAAATCTTCACAAGTTCACGGTAAATCATGTCCTTGCGCTGTTCCATACCAAAGGACAGAATCTGGCTGACCAGAATGTCATTGTAACGGTCAATCGTTAGTCCCGGCAGGCCGTCGGCCTCGCCGAAAATCAACCGGCAACACGAAAAATCGTCCCGCATCACGGTAATACGATAATCGATTGCATATTTCAAACGGCGGGCGAAAAACTCGTCGCTAAAGGTTTCATTAGCGTTCGCGGCAAGCACCCGAATGCGGATTTTGCTCTTTTCGCTTAGCAACCCCGTCCCTAAATAGGTTCCTTTTTCGGAGAGCACATCCATCAGTCCGCCGTTTTCGCAAGTTCCGGTCACGGTTGTGATCTCTTCGCCGTAAACCCACGGGTGACCGTTTCGCAGGGATACTTCGGCTTTTCTCGTGACTGTTGCGGCCGGGAATTTTCGCTCTGTCTTCATCGGTTTTTCTCCTCATTATTGATAACTTCGTGTACAATCTTTTGAATCAACGTTATTTTGTCCGCTTCTGCTCCGTTCGGCGTAAAAGAATTTACGGTGATATCACCGCCAAGCAAAAACTCATACCAAACGGCGGCAGTTGCATATCTGCCGTAAATATAATCCATATGGAACCCGTCTCGGCACATAGAAAACCCGCCGTTGGCATAATCGAATTCGGGGGATTTGCGCAGTCGCCGAATCGCATCGCCGCAGGGAATGATGGGAACATTGATCCGATTGGCCGCCTCCGTGCTTGCGGCATCAATATCGTTTGCCATCTTCTCCTGGTCGCGGTCGTAATTCGCAAAACCGGGGTGGGTAGAGTCGATTTCATACGCCCAAGTTCTATGAAATACTTGTTTCGCAAGCGGTCTGAGCTTTCGTACATAGGCTGAGAGTTCGGCAAGCCACGGAAAATATGAATCAATCAAACCGCTTTCGTGGCTGACCTGCTGAAGGGTCACAATGTCCCAGTTGTCTTCGAGCAATGTCTGTTTGATGGATACAAGTGTACCTGTCGGGACGCCGTTTAACTGATAATCATAGGCGGCGATGTCGTCTTGAATATTCTCGCAGTGCCTTTTGAGCGAACACCCGCCGATGTAGAGGTTGACGATCTTGGTCTTGATCTCACCGGCCTCGGCGATGGCGTGCAAATAGGCCGTGGCATCCTCGGAAAAGCTGTTTCCAATTGCAAGTATTTTGATCACTTTTCAAAAAACCCTTTCAACTTGTCTTCAAGCAGTCCCATCATCAAGCCCGAACAAATCTCGGCGACTGTCCAACCGGATTCAATCGCCCAAGGCCCCCAGCCCAGGTCGTTCGGCAGCGCGAAAACCTCCATGCGGTCGACATCCAGCGCCCGCGCCCAGCCGCCATCGATTTTCGGGTTCGCGCTGTGGATTTGGGCGCTGACCATAAATCCCGCAATGCCCTTCCAAAGTTCCTTAAAATACGGGTCTTTGGTGATGTAATACGCTTGAATGAACGCGGAGGGCAGCCAGTTCAGCGAATAGAGCAAATCGACCACCGGGTCACCGTTTTGAGTCAACAGCGAACATTCGCCGCCGTCCTGAGAAAAACGGGTTGCCTTATAACCCGCATCCCATTCGACATAAGCGCCGCTTGGGTGTTTCGTTTTTTGCAGGTCGGCGGTGACTTGATAAAGCCAATCTTTGTGCTTTTGCTCGCCCGTCACCCAATACAGATAGGCAAGCGGCAAGATCATGCGGCAGAGTTCCTGCGTCTGGCTGTGTTCTCGTCTCGTGTTCGGGTAAGCCGCCATCAGCGTGTCAAGCCCCTTGACGGCAACGTTTTTAAATTCCTCAATCTCGGTCAGTTTGTATGCCAGCAGCAGCGCGGCCCAGTAGTAACCGTTATAATGCGTGCTCGGAAAATTTGCGGGCGTGCCGTGCAGCCGCTCAATTTCCTGCGGCGAGAGATCCATATTGTCGGTTCTGGATTTGCGCGTGCCGTCGGTGCCGGTGGTTCTCACCATAAAATCCAGCGCCGAAACGCAATCGGAGAGATGTGTATCGGTTTTTTGAATCAGGCATTTTAACAGCTGCGGCAGAATGGCTCTCGCCACATCGTCCTGATAACAGACACCCCAGCCGGTGTCCGTCCAGCGCATCATGCCTTTCAACAATCCCTCATCCTTGACTTGAAAACAATCAAAGCAGAAGTCAAGCAGATTGTTCGAGATTGAAAGGTCTTCGGCTCGATTTTTTAATAGATAATATAGAAAGAAGGGTAGGGCGGTCTCGCCGCTGCAGTCGTTGCGCACGCCGGTCAACATCCGCTGAAGGCCGTCGGCGTCAATCTCGGTCGCTAGCCCCTCCATCACGCCGTCTTTCCCGTCGTGAATCAGAATCTCGGCATTTTTAAACCAGTTTAAGCCCTTTTCGGCGCAGTCGTAAACCTGTTTTTCAAAGTCGGCGGAGTTCGGGTCGGCGGGCAGCAGGTTATAGGGCTTTTCGAGGCCGCCAAACAGCGTTTCTTCCGTCGGTTGTTCCAACAGCCATTCGACGATAAACCGGACGACCGCAAGCCAACGGTCACGCGGAGAAAAACGACTTCTATTAAAATTCGACAACCGGAACGAGCAGATTAATAAATAATCTTTTTCGAGCCACAACCCGCGCTCATAAACCTCTTTATTAGTATCTTGAGTTACTTCTATATGATCATGTGCGTTTTTGCGAACGAATTGCAGCAGGGGTTTTACCGTGCTACGCGAAAACCACGGCTTGACTCTGGCGCCGCATTGGTCGTCCAAAATATCGCCCTCGGAAAGTTCGGAGAACGAGGGACCGAGCCAAACAAGGCGATCAAAGCGGGTTGAAGATGGTTCCTGACAGTAGATATCTCCGATGCTGCCGCAAAACTCGGCAAACAGTTTTTTACCCATTGCCATTTGCTTTTCAATCAAAACACGCATTCTTGCGGGGAAAACCAGCGGCGTATTAGTTGCACCGCCGAGCACAGCAAAGGAGCCACAGCGGTCAAGACCCTCTTCGGTCAGTTCATCGGGCTTGAAGATTTCCAAATCGGGACAGGCGGTTTTGAATACTTTGAGCAAATCGCTTTCTTTTGCGCAGATCACACCGAGTTTCTTTTGTGCCATAAAAACCCCCGCAAAAATAAAATCTCACCGATAATTCGGCGAGATTCATTATAGCGTAAATAAGAGTTTTATACAATATTTAAGTGAACAGTGGGCAGTTATCAGTGAACAGTGACACGCACGGAATTATCCTCCGGAGTTGTCACTATACACTTTTTATTGTCAACTGTTCACTAAGTATTCAAGATCATAAAAGCAAACTTGAGATCTGATACACCGCAAACGCGCAAACCCAGGCGATCACGCACTGGGCAACCACGACGCCGAGGGTCTTTGTTCGGGAACGCAGTTCGCGCCTGATGGTCGCAACCGCCGCGACACAGGGGGTATAAAGTAGGGTAAAAACCAAAAAGCTGACGGCGGAAAGGGATGTGAACATGCCCGGCAGCACGCCCGAGAGCGCCGATGCGGAGGTTTGGGTCAGCACACTGAGCGTGCTCACAACAGCCTCCTTTGCCGTGAAGCCCGCAATCAAAGAAGTTGTGATACGCCAGTCATTGAAACCGAGCGGTGCAAAGATCGGTGAAATCAACTGTCCGATAGCGGCAAGCAAGCTCTGCGAGTGGTCTGTGACATAGTTCAGGCGGAAATCGAACGCCCCTAAAAACCAAATGACGATCGTTGCCAAAAAGATAATAGTAAATGCCCGCTGCAAAAAGTCCTTGGCCTTATCCCACATCAATAAAATGACACTCTTCGGTGACGGCAGACGGTAATTGGGCAGCTCCATCACAAACGGAACCGGCTTGCCCTTGAACGCGGTTTTGTTCAGCAACAGCGCCGCCAAAATCCCCACCACCATCCCCGCGATATAAAGACAAATCATCACAAGCGCCGCGTGACCGGGGAAAAAGGCAGCCGAGAAAACCGCGTAAATCGGGATTTTTGCCGAACAGCTCATAAACGGCGTCAGCATAATGGTCATCTTGCGATCGCGTTCGCTGGCAAGCGTCCTTGTCGCCATAATCGCCGGAACCGAGCAGCCGAACCCGATGATCATCGGCACAAAGCTGCGTCCCGAAAGGCCGACCTTGCGCAGCAGCTTATCCATCACAAACGCCACGCGCGCCATATAACCGGTATCTTCAAGAATCGAGAGGAAAAAAAATAAAATCACAATTAAGGGCAAAAACGACAGCACGCTGCCAACGCCCGCAAAAATCCCGTCGATGATTAAATTGTGCAGAGCTATGTTGACATTCCAATTAGTCAGCGCGGTGTCGACCACGCCCGAAAGCGCGTCGATGCCACTTGACAGCAGATCGGATAAAAAGCTGCCCACCACGCCGAACGTCAGCCAGAACACCAACCCCATAATCGCAAAAAAGATCGGAAGGGCTAAAAACTTGTTGGTTAAAAGATTGTCGATTTTGACGCTGCGCAGGTGTTCCTTGCTCTCTTTGCATTTGACGACCGTCTTTTCGCAGACATTTTCAATAAAAGCATAACGCATGTCGGCCAACGCGGCATTGCGGTCGAGCCCGCGTTCCTGCTCCATTTCGACGACCGAGTGCTCAATCAATTCCAACTCATTTTGGGTCAGCCCGAGCTTGTCAATAAACGGCTTGTCGTCGCCC
>CAZTDA010000194.1:0-4922 GCA_964612155.1 uncultured Eubacteriales bacterium
GCTTCCCCGGCGAAAAAACAGGTCTGTCCGAACAGCGCCGCCTGCTGGTCGCCCGCCGCGCCGCCGATTTGAATCGGATAGCCGAAAAAGTCGGGCAGGGTCTCGCCGTAGATACACGACGACGGCCTGACCTCGGGCAGCATACAGGCGGGGATATCGAGCTGTGCAAGAATTTCTTTGTCCCAACACAGGTCGTTGATGTTATATAAAAAGGTTCTGGAGGCATTGGAATAGTCGGTGATATGTACCTTGCCGCCGGTCAGCCGCCAGATCAGCCAGCTCTCGACCGTGCCGAACAGCAGTTCGCCGTGTTCGGCGCGCTTTCTTACGCCGGGGACGTTTTCAAGGATCCAGCGCAGTTTGGTGCCGGAAAAATAGGCGTCAAGGACAAGTCCGGTCTTTTGGCGGTACTTTTCAGCCAATCCTTTGGCTTTCAATTCATCACAGTACTCCGCGGTGCGCCTGCATTGCCAGACGATGGCGTTATACACGGGCTCGCCGGTGGTTTTATCCCACACAATTGTGGTCTCGCGTTGGTTGGTGATGCCGATGGCGGCAATATCCCGCGCCGAAGCGCCGATTTTTTGCATGGCTTCCTGCGCCGCGCCGATCTGGGTCGCCCAAATTTCCATCGGGTCATGTTCGACCCAGCCGGGTTTGGGGTAAAACTGGCGGATGTCTTTTTGCGCCATGCTGCAGATATTGCCCTCGCGGTCGAAGAGGATACAACGGGCGCTTGTCGTGCCGGAATCCAAGGCCATAATGAATGTCATAATCGTTCTCCTGTCGCGTATGTGAAGCCACTTACCTTTTATCCTCGCTTTGCTTTTCAAGTGGCTTCACTATATTTACCATATTATACCCTAACGAAGGAACATTTTCAAGATTTGATTGACAACCGGTATCCGTTATAATATCATGAACTCTGTCAGGGCGAGATCGGCATATCGGCCATACCGCTTTTCGGCAAATCTTTGTCGTAGAGTGTGCAACAAACATGAGATTTCTTAAAAATTTTTTCCCGCATCTGGGAAATTTACTTTATAATTATTTTGCCGGTATCAAAGAAAGCCGGTTTAACGCTTTATATAACGATCACGACGGATTCGCGCTGGATCTGCGCCGGGTGTTTTGGGGAAATGCCTTTGGCAACCTCGCATCGGTGGCGATGAACGGTATCTTTTTTACAGGGTTAATTTTGATTTTGCTCAAGGGCGAGAGCGACAGCGTTAAAAACTCTTACGTCGGAACCATTGTCAGCATTTTGTCGGCTTGCGGCGTGACACAGATTTTTGCGCCGGTGATCATCGAGCGGTTAAAATCTAGAAAGACCTTTGTGTTTATCACCCGCTTGATTCATTACGGCATCAACGCGGTTTTATTGCCGCTTGTGCCCTTGCTGCCGTTTTCGCAAAAAGCGCAGGTCGGCGTTTTTATCGCTTTAATGGTGATTATGCAGGTCTCAATTTCACTCAACAGCCCTGCCATATCAGCGTGGCACATCACCTACATAACCCCCGACCGGCGCGCAGATTACTTTTCGATCCAGCAGATGGCGTACACGACCTTAAATGCGATTACCAGTGTTCTGTGCGCGTTATTATTAGATCAGTTCAAAGCGCACGATAACGCGCTGACCGGAATTTTGTTGCTGCGCGGCGTTGCGCTGGTGTTTATCGGGCTGGAATGCAACATGTTTTTCCGCATTCGCGAGGTGGAATATCCCAAACCCGAAAAACTTGATTTTCTCTCGATTTTCACCGCTCCGATGAAAAGCAAGGGCTTTATGCAGTTGGTCTTGATCGGCGTTGCCTATAACTTTACGGTGGCGATCCAAGGGCAGTATTTCACGGTGCACCTGCTCGAAGAGGCCAAGATGAGTTATACATTTTATAACTTTATGACGCTTTTTTCGCTGCCGATTCTGTTGATTATGCTGCCGGTCTGGACCAAGTTGGTCAAACGGTTGGGGTGGTTTTACACTCTTGCGCTGTCGCTCGTTTTATTTTCGTTTCCGCAGCTTTTCAATATGTTCATCACCGAAAAAACGGTCTGGATCTATCCGGTGCTCTGCATTTTTTCCAGCTTTGTCAGCCCCGGTTTGTCACTGGGATTTTCCAATCTTCCGTTTATGCGAATGCCCGAGGAGTCGAAATCGTCGTGTCTTGCGTTTTACTCCACCGCCATCAGTTTAGCTGCCTTTGCAGGTGCTTTTTTCGGGAAAAACTTTGTGCATTGGACCGAGGGAATGTATTTGCACCTTTTTGGCCTCACCATCGGAAATCGACTGTATCACTTTTTCATTTCGTTTGGTTTACTCGTGATACTGGCGGCAGTGATCTTTTTGATTCAAAAGCGTGAGGAGAAGAAATCGGCGGCAAATCAATAGTACCGCTGCTTGTATTTTTTATTTATAACAGAAAGGGCGGTTATCAAAATGACACGGTACGGCTGGATTTGGTATGATTCCAATGAGCTTTTCAGGTTCTCTCAAGAGGACATGGACGCCAAGGTCAAACGGTATGCCGATATCGGCATTACAGTTCTGATCGGCACTTCCTGCACACATTTCCGCTGGTCGTTTTTTCGCCACTGGGATGTGGTTCTCGCCTGCATCGAAAAGCTGGTCAAAGCCTGCCATAAATACGGAATTCAATATGTCGAACACCACAGTTCCCATTTGACTTTTAATCCTCAGGAAGAGGGAGAGCGAGCCATCATTGAGAAAATGTTCACCTCCCGCAACGGCTCGTCGGACGAATGGCCCGGCTTTTGGGAGGACGCCTGCAGCGATCCGGAGATCGACGGCGTGAAAATGTCGAGCATGCGGCAAATTTCGGGCCGCAGCGGCAAAATCGGCATCACAACTTATCACGGCTACGGCTTTTGTTTCAACAATCCCGATTACAGGCGAATCTATTTCAAACATCTTGCGGATATCTACGCGCAGGGCGTCGACGGCATTATGACCGATGACATCCAGTATTTCGGCAACGACGGAACCGGCTGGGCTTCTTTTAACGCTTGTACCTGCGAACACTGCCGTAGCCTGCTCAAAGAAAAAACCGGGTATGATATCCCCGGTCCCGAAAAGTGGAAAGAGTTTTACTGGAACTTCAAAGACCCGGCATTCGTGGCATGGAAGCGGTTCAAAGACGAATCCACACTGGATTTTGTCTACGCGGTCAAAAAGCATTATGAAGATTTGGGATACAAAATGCTGCGTCCGAATTACATGTCCCATGTGCTTTTCACCAATGTGACCGCCGCGCCGTTTGAAAAATGCGCCGAGATTTGGGATTGCGTTTTTCAAGAAAACTGTTACAGCCATATTATTTCGCAGTCCTGGCCGTCCTTTGCGACAGAGGCTGTGCATCGGGTCTGTATGGCGCGAAAACGGGACGTCCCCGCGATGTCGATGTTTTATCCGGCCACGGATTCTGCGTTGTATTTCGGATGGGCTCTTTCGATGGCGTGGGGTCAGCTGTTTACTCAGTGTGGCGGTGAAAACCTGGATAAATACCTCGACGAGGGCAAACTGCGCCGATTCGAACAAGCGCGCTCCGAATTATACGAACACCCCAAAAAAGTCGCCGACCTCACATTTTTACTGTCGCAAAACACCCGTGACTACGCCGACGGAGGCGACGGTTGTATGAAGCGGTTTTTGCAGTGGATGCAAGCATCGATGATGTCCGGCATTGCGACCGACATGGTCTTTGAGGACGACGGCGAACACTTCGGGGATCACAAAGTGGTTATCGCGGCTTTCACGGCAATGCTTTCGGATAAAGTTTTACATGACCTTGAAAATTTCGTTCAAAACGGCGGGAAATTATTGATTGTCGGCGATTTCGGCATTTATCAACCCGACGGAAGCAGACGGGCAATTCCTGCGCTCTGCGCAAACCAAATACTCGGGAAAGGCGAAGTCGTTTTGATGGAACCGTCCGAATGCGCCGAAATTTATCAGGACTTTATGAACGTGCGCAGAGATGTCAACTACACCGATCGGGTTCCCGCGTCGCCGTATGCGCTCGACAAACTGCGCCAAACCGGCGGTAAAGCGCTGCGTAAACAGCTGGGGAAAACCGTTTATGAAGTTGAGAGCGACGCAGAGCTGTTTGTGTCGTTACTTAAAAACGAAACCTGTCAAACCCTGCACATCGTCAATATCGGCGGAACGGTAAAAAAGAGCGGCGACGTCGACCATTTAGACCCCATCCCGGGGTTTTGCTCTGACGCAATTAAATTAGGTGTAATTAAAGTAAAAATCAACGCTCTTTCCGGTGCAAAATCAGTCACTCTGTTTACACCGGAAAACGAAAATCCGCTTTCGTTGGATTTTTCAAGCCAAAGCGGGCAGCTTGAATTTACAATTCCGGCAAACACCTTTGCTGGTTACTGCGCGGTTAAAATTGTTTAACAGAATAAATCTATATCTCAAAAGGAGCTGTCGGTTATGATGCGGTACGGTTGGATTTGGTATGATTCCAAGGAGATTTTCGAATTTTCGCAGGAGGATATGGATGCCAAGGTCAAGAAATATGCGGATGTCGGCATCACAATTTTAATCGGCTTCAGCTGCACACACTTCCGCTGGTCGTTTATTCGTCAATGGGATCAAATCAACGCCTGTATCGGAAAACTGGTCAAGGCCTGCCACAAATACGGTATCAAATATGTTGAACACCACAGTTCCCATTTGATGTTTAATCCCCAAAATGAAGCAGATCGCAAATGGGCTGAGGAGGTCTTGGCTTCGCGTTCTTCGAAACCCGACGACTGGGCGGGTTTTTGGGAAAACGCATACGGTGATCCGGTGGTTGACGGTGTACCGATGTCGAGCATGCTGCAAATTTCCGGCCGCAGCGGCAAAGCCGGTATCACCACCTATCACGGTTACGGCATGTGCTTCAACA
>CAZTDA010000195.1:0-4890 GCA_964612155.1 uncultured Eubacteriales bacterium
GGTCACCGAAAGGAGGGTTTGTATCGGACGGTTCCACGCTCATCGAAGTTTTGTCTTTGACTGTGTTTTGTTTCGCACACCGTACTTGCAAAATGAACATGAGAGTATAAATACTGATCTCGATTGAAAGTATACTTACAATTGATCTCCGTATTAATAAGTAACTTTGTTGTTACTTAAAAAAACTCAACATCTGCCAATAATGGATAAATAAAAGTGCCATGAAAGCGGTTACATAATAAATAATACAGAACGGTAAGGCGGAATTACGCTTTATAGCGAATGTTCCGAATATGTGAAATAAGCAGGTACAATTAATTTTTTTGAAAGGACTTCTTTTATGAAAAAACTAATTGTATTTTTTGTTGTCTTTGCCTTTATCCTCTCCGGGTGTGCCGCGCCCACTGAGTCCACCCCGTCCACGGTTTCGGAGCCGACATCCTCTCAGACACAGGAGACCCACGGCAATTATACCGACGAAATGAAAATCCCGACCTCGGTTGACCTGGGTGAATACGGCGCCGAGAGCGTCGAGCGTGACGGCGACCATGCCGACTCGCCCTATTTCAACCGTCTCGACTTTTACAACATGACCTCGACCGATTCCCTGACGATCCTGCCGAAGTTCAAAACCTATCAGCAGACCAGCGAATGGTCCTGCGGCGTTGCCTCCTCGTTGATGGTGCTGAACTATTTCGGCAAGCTGGGTAACTACGATGAGAAATCACTGGCCGAAATCCGCTCCAACGGGCTGGCCGAAGAAGCCACCTTCCTCAAAGACATCGTGAAGATCTTTGAGACCGTGGGCGGCTTTGATATCAAGAGCACCTACGATTTCGAGAGCGAAGATGCTGCCGGCGAGTTCATGACGCTTGAACAGATTCAAGCGACGCTCAAGGAAAACAAGCCGATCATCGTCGCATGGAACGACTGGGGCGGTCATTATCAGGTCATTATCGGATATGACACGATGGGCACCGAAACCACACAGGATGACGTGATCATCGTTGCCGATCCTTATGATACCACCGACCACAATCAGGACGGCTACGGCGTCTACGGCGCCGAGCGTTTTATCTATAACTGGACGATGTACGATTTCTTCACCGCAAATTACGGCATCAACGAGAGAAGCAATCTCTTCTGCGTCGTTACCCCCCAATAGCTAAAGCAAGACCGTCCGACCGAACACAGACCATACAATCAACAAAAACATAAAATCGGGGTTTAAAAGCTCCGGTTTTTGTTTTGGTTATGATTATATAGATACTAAGCCATTCTCAACCCCCTGGAACCTTTGGAGGAAGCCGCCCCCGCTTCCGACACACCTGTGTCGGCCGCTCCTGTTTTCGCGTCAGCTTGTCCGGCTTTGTACATAGTTTCGACCGATTCCGAATAGTTCCCCGCGGCGGCATTGTCACTTGTTTCGCGGGATAAATCCACTCCGTTCAGACCCGCGTTGTAGGCGTCGATCAGGTCGGTGTTGCCGATTTTGACTTCTCCGAACTGCGGGAACTTGTTTGTGATATCCGTGAATGCCTTCAATCCGTTCTGTCCCGATTTCGGGTTGACTTTGGCGGTGTTATTTGATGTACTCGCAGTCGGAACAACGGGTTTCGGCGCAGATACCGGCGTTGTTTTCGGCGTCTGCGTATTTGTCGAAATCGGCGCAGCAATTTCCGGCGGGTTGTATGGTTCAACCGGACTTGGGTTGGTCGGTTGATAGGCATTCTCCATACCCGGAACCTCCGGCATCGTCCCGGACGCGATACTCTCCCGTATTTCTTTTAAACGTTTTCTTAATAAATCCACATCCATTTTATTGCCTCCCGTTTTACTCCAATTGTTTTGTTGTATATCTACAGTATATTCGGGTCAATCCCGTATTTGCTTGCCAGCTCTTCGAGATCGTTATTCGTCATATAATCGGCGTATTCATCAAGGAGCATAGCGACATTCAATTTAAAATCATCGCCCAAAATGCCTTTATATCTCAAACTCTTAATTTTCTCGTCCACAATCGACGAAGTCGCCGCACTGTCTTCCGGATTGATCACTTCTTCCGTATCTGTTCCCGGATAATCCCAACTCGGATAGGAATAAGAATCCGAACTGTAATAACCCGAATTGTTCCCCGTCTGAGCTGCATGCTCCAAATCAAATGCCGCTTTTTGAAGCGTATAAAAAATAAACAGGGCGTTTACCCTGCTTTAATAAAGTATTATCTGTTGTACTTGACTTATTGGATGCTCTTTAATATGATTCTGTGATAATTCCCACCTACATTGTTATACGGTACAATCATAAAATTAAATGTTTTTTCAATGGAAATACCCGTGTTCTCTATGAACTTAATTTTAATCGTGAAATTTCGGTCATCAATGTTCCTGTTGAATGAAAGCGCTTCGGACTTCACTTCCGAAAGTTTTTTCGGGTAATACCAGATACCCTGTTGTTGCTTAGAATATCCTGTCACCAATGACGCATCGGGAATGAAATCGAAAAGGCCGTACGCTTCCACCAACAAAACTTGTTTGTCCGCAAAAGTCAATCCGCCGTCCTCAATAACGACATCTTCGTAAAACAAATCCGGCCAACGGCAATACAGCGCGGCGGTCACCAACTTATCGAAGCAACCCACTTCCCCGGTATTTATTGTTTTGGAATCAAATTCTGTAATCCCACATTGATATAGTAACGTAGAGAGTTTGGTCAGTTTTGATTTAATTGCATCTTGGGAAAGATCGTCTCCATCAATAAAACCGCTGTATGCGTTATAAATGCCATGTTCGAATGCGATATAATCAAAATTGCCTCTCTCATTGGGATAATTTTGAATATCTAATTCAATCTCATTCATCGATTGCCTGCTGACGCGATTAAAATCTTTCTGGCTGATCCCAAGATTTTGATCGTTATTCATCGGTTTCCCGCCGACCAGCTCTATATCCATCACCGGATTGTATTCAGACCTTTTAAAGCAAAGAAGATTACATTCCTTTGCATGTTGCGGCACAAGCGGATTGTTGTCATACAATAAAACCAATGATCTCGGACATTCACCAAAACCGTCATCAAAGGTTGTTACACTGTCAGGAATAAATATTTCCGTTAAATTCGTTAATGAAAATGCGCCGCCTTCAATTACTTGAACATGCTCCGGAAGTGTTACTTTCTCAAGCTGTGATTCGTAAAAGGCGCATTCGCTGATCACGGTCACCTTTGGCGGAAATATAAACTCTTTGATATAGGATTGTTCAAAAGCGCTTTTCCCAATCTTCTCAACACTATTTGGTAGTTCTAATGCTCCATAATAACCAAAAAAAGCTCTCTCACTTATCACTTTAACCGGATATCCGTCAATCATATCAGGGACTACAACATCATTATCACGCCCAATATAATCAATAATTGTAACGCTGTTATCAACAATTTCATATTCATATTCGTCATTTGATTTGATGCTTGATGAAGTTGTCGATGAAGACGGCCCAACAGATTCAAACTGTGAACTTGCCGGTGTTTGTGCACAACCAATTAATAAAGAGATGATTAATACCGATAAGCAGATGGACTTTTTCATTTTTATTATCCTTTCACATATTTCGGAAACAACGATATGATGTCTCCATTGGTAATCATGACAAGATATGGATCAAAATATCTCCCTTGATAACCTTTTTTTGTATGGAACATATCATAGTAATAATTATTTGCATTGTAGTCTTTATAATCCTCAAAAACTTTACCATTTTCAGTATAGCCGAATGGATTTCTTGTAGGGCCACTTCTTGTATAGACTGATAAATGTAAATGAGGACCATTTGAATCTCCTGTATTTCCTTTTTGCCCTATGATTGATTCTGTTGTAACCCGATTAGGATAAACTATTTCATCATCGCCTTTATGCGCTTCAAAATAATCTATAACATCTTGGCTTATTGAATTTTCAGCCATATGGCTATACGTTGAATAAAACTCTTGACCTTGTGAATTTATATGCCTAATTGTAATTGTAATACCATTTTTTTCTCCTTCTTCGGGTTGAATTGCAACAATGTAACCATCAAAAATGGGATGTATATCTGTGAAATTACCTTTTATATCATACCCTAAATGCCCTCTGTTCGTAGGGTTAGTAGTATCGTTGAAACCCTGTGATATTGTACACCCCGCATAAGGACCTTCTTTTATAATTGTTTCTTCTTCATCCGAATAAGAACCATCTTGTAATTTAACTTTATTTTTCAATCCCTCCAACTTGTCGATTCCTTTTAAAGATTCATAGACACTAACAATTTCATTAGGGTCAACGCTCTTTAAAAATGTATTTAACGCATTTGTAACATCCTTCGGAATCTCTTTCCCGATGTTAGCAGAATTGTTAAAGTATTCAAATGCCGTTTGATATGTACCTTTGACAAAATCACTTTTACTGCTTTCGGCACTTAATGAACCTAAAATACATTTATAAAAATCATTGCCTGATTCTAAATTTGAGGGTTTAAAATCATTTTGTTTTTTGCTGTCATTTTTATCGGCTTGCCCTGCAAAGTACAATTTTAAAACATCATCCAGATAGCCACCGCTCTTGGCAATATCAATTTTCTCTTTCGTGAGGTCATAATCATTGAATCCCGCTTGGTATGCCTCGAATAATATTCCGCTTCTTTTAGCAAAAGTTTCAGGATCCGGCTTGATTATTTCGTCCATAACGAGTTGACCGGCTTTACCCAATGGGGTTTTTACGAAATCCAAATATTCCTTCAAATTTTCGCTTGTGGGCGGAGTTGATTTTACCGGGGAAATGTTATATTTAGCCAATAAACCATTTACATCATCGCCCGATTGATCATTCGAAGCTTTTTTGATCGCTTCTTTCTCTTTGTA
>CAZTDA010000196.1:0-4888 GCA_964612155.1 uncultured Eubacteriales bacterium
GTTGCAGGCGGCACCAAATTCGGCTTCACCTTCGGCTCGGTATTGATCTGGACGTTGATCTGGGCTTTCTTTGCAACCTTTTCAAACTATTTTCTCGGCATGATCGTGGCATTGATGATCAACAAAAAAGGCATCAAGGGCAAACGGATTTTCCGCACGATTCTGGTTATGACCATTGCGGTGCCGCAGTTTATCTCATTGCTGCTGGTATCAAAGATGTTTGCCGAAGACGGTATTGTCAACGGTCTTTTATTATCGTGGGGCGTAATCGCTGAGAAGGTTTCATGGCTGACGACCGGAGGACTTGCCCGCGTGATGGTGATTTTAATCAACATCTGGGTCGGTATTCCGTATTTGATGTTGATTGCGACCGGAATTTTAATGAACATTCCCGAGGATTTGTACGAGTCGGCTAAAATCGACGGTGCAAGCCCGTTCAGAACGTACATGAAAATTACGCTGCCGTATATGCTGTTTGTGACCACGCCTTATCTGATCACTTCATTCATTGCCAACATCAATAACTTTAATGTGATCTACCTGTTGACAGCGGGTGCGCCGTATACGCTCAATTATGAATCGCCTGCCGGTTACACCGATTTGCTGATCACCTGGCTGTATAAACTGACCATGACCCAGACCAGCGACTACAAGATGGCCTCTGTCATCGGCATCATGGTGTTTGTGGTCGTGGCGGTGTTTTCGTTGATCGTCTATAACCGGTCGCGGTCGGTCAAGGACGAGGAGGACTTCCAATGAACACAAAAAACAAGCTGCGCAGCAAAAAGCGCGCCGAAGCGACGGCTAACATGTTTATCTATATCATTTTAATCCTCATCAGCATTGTGTGGCTGATCCCGTTTATCTATTTAATCTTTCAGGCATTTCGCAACGAATCGACCGGAATGGTCAACTATGTCTTCCCGCGTCAATGGTCGTTTAAAAACTTTATCGAGTTGTTTACCAAAACCGAGTTTTTAAATTGGTTCACCAATACGTTGCTCATCGCACTGGTTGTTGCGGTGTTTCAAACCATTATCGTACTCATGGTCAGCTATACACTGTCCCGAATGCGGTTTCGCGGGCGGCGGGTTTTAATGAATTTTATCTTGGTGCTCGGAATGTTCCCCGGTTTCATGTCGATGATTGCGGTGTACTTTGTGCTAAAACTCATCGGACTGACCCAGAACATCGTCGGATTGATGTTGATCTATGTCGGCAGTTCGGGCATGGGGTATTATATCGCAAAGGGCTATTTCGACACCATCCCACGCGCGTTGGACGAAGCCGCCCGAATCGACGGCGCAAACCGCCGAACGGTGTTTTACCAAATCATTTTACCTATGGCGAAACCGATTGTCATCTATACCACGCTGATGGCCTTTATGGCGCCCTGGGGTGATTATATGTTCGCTTCTTTGATCGCATTCGGCAACACCAAGAGCTATAACGTCGCGGTCTGTATGTATACATTCCTCGACAAAGAACATATCACCAATTACTTCACACGATTTTGTGCGGGCGGTGTCATCATTGCGATTCCAATTACCATCTTGTTTATGTTGCTGCAAAAATATTATGTGGCAGGGGTGACAGGCGGTGCGGTCAAGGGTTGATTTATGAAATATGACATATCAAAACCGTTTAAATCGGGCATATCATCCGCATATTGAAAGGATGGACACATAAAATGGCAAATCTGCGTTTAAAACACGTCTACAAGGTCTACCCGAACGGGGTTAAGGCCGTCAACGATTTCACCATGGATATTGACGACAAAGAGTTCATCGTTTTTGTCGGACCTTCGGGCTGCGGCAAGTCGACGACGCTGCGCATGATCGCCGGACTGGAGGACATCACCGCCGGGGAGATCAGCATTGACGACCTCGTCGTCAACGATGTTGAACCCAAAGACCGCGACATCGCCATGGTTTTTCAAAACTATGCCCTCTATCCGCACATGACTGTGTATGAAAATATGGCGTTCGGACTCAAACTGCGCAATCTTTCAAATGAAGAAATCCATAAGCGTGTCCTCGAGGCCGCCGAGATACTGGGCATCACCGATTATCTCGACCGTAAACCCCGTGCCATGTCGGGCGGACAGCGCCAGCGCGTCGCCCTCGGGCGGGCGATCGTGCGCAATCCGAAAGTGTTTTTGCTCGACGAACCGCTTTCTAACCTCGACGCAAAATTGCGCACCCAGATGCGCAGCGAGATCAGCAAGCTGCATCAAAAACTCGGCACAACGTTTATTTATGTCACCCACGATCAAACCGAGGCCATGACCTTAGGTACCCGAATCGTGGTAATGAAGGACGGTTATATTCAACAGATCGACACCCCGCGTAACCTCTATAATTATCCCGGTAATAAATTTGTCGCCGGTTTTATCGGAACGCCGCAGATGAACTTTTTTGAAGTCACCCTCAAGCGCAAGGGTGACATGGTGGAAATCGATTTGTTCGGTACCAAGGATATCCTAAAAGTGCCGTATGGAAATTTCCTTAAGGTCAAACCCGAATATTTGAACGGCAAAAAAGAAGTCGTGCTCGGTATTCGGGCCGAAAAAGTGAGCTGTGACCCGGAAGATATTGAAAACAACTCCGACGCTGTCGTAAGCTGTACGGTTTCGCACACCGAGGAGTTGGGCGACGAGACGCTGGTTTTCGGTGATCTCGCAGGCAAAACCGATATTGTCGGCGAGACAAAAACCGGCATCGTGTTTAAAGTGGATTCCGAGCGAGGCGCAGAGATTAAAATGGGCAATGTCGTCAAGCTCGCTTTTGCGTTTCAACATCTGCACTTCTTTGATAAAGAGACCGAAAAATCCATCAGCCCGCGTGTGCCGGAGGTCAATGCCTTTGACGGGGTGATCGAGAATAACGTTTTAAAATTCGACGCGTTGGAATTCACACTCCCCAAAGCGCTCGAGACCAAAGACGGGGAAGTCGCAGTCGAAATTCCCACCGATGCGTTCACATTTACGGGAAATCAAAAGGTCACCTGCGTCAAACAGGAGACAATTGCGGGAACGAAATTGCTGCATCTGCAAAGCGGCGGTCGCACTTTCTTTGCCAAGACCGATCGAGCGGTCGAACCGGGCGAATTGGCACTGGGGTTGGATATGAAGCGCATTTCGCTGTTCACCAACGCAAGGCCGCTGCACAAACCGATGCAATTAAAAAATATTCTCTACGGCTCGGTCAACCGTCGGGTTGTCAAAAAGGTTGTTCCAATGAGCGGAGATGTTGGGAAAAACGGTTCTGCCCATCTTGATATTAACGGTCAGGGTCCTATGCTCGGTTTTGATCCGGGGCATGCCGGTTCGATTTCCACCCATGTAGAATCCCCGAAAATTTCACCCCAAAAAAGAATAAGAAAGGTGATTGAATTCACGCTGAAGATTGCCGATGGCGAATACGAAATCCCGGACGAGATGCTAAAACGGTTGGTTACGGGCGGCGGCATGAATGTGTTCAAGAAAAAGCTGCGCTTTGAATTCTCGCCGTATGCGGTCAGGGCGGGGAAGACCGACGGGCAAATTACCGGCACCGTCGAAAAAGCCCTCGACTACGGCACCGAGCAATTCGCCGTTGTCAAAGTCGGCGATCAATCTGTTACCGCCAAGACCGACACCGCACTTACGGGCGAAGTCCGCTTGAATATCGACCTCAACTCGTTAATCATCATTGACGACAAGGTCGATATGATCATTGCTTAACCGGTATGATGCCTGTTTCATACGCGTCATAAAATCTGTGAGCCGAATGCAGCATAGCGCGCGCTTCCAACCTGGTGTAGGGGTCGGCGTCCCCGTTCCCGCAGAGCGGATTACGGCCCTGTTGTATCGAACAATCAATGATAAAAATTACCCGCCGCCCGGTTTTCATCGGGCGGCGGGTCTTTTTATTATGCGAATTTTCAATACTTCCGGTGCTTCACGCAGCACTCTACATAAAAAGCCGTTGTCTCCGGGGTGATGTCCAGCGCCTGCATGTCGGGATATAACTCATAGAGTAACCCGCCGTTAAAACTGCCCAGCTTTTCTTTGAGTGCAATCACTTCGCGTTCAATCTTCGTTTTGTCGCCGGTAGGCAAGGTGCGTTGCAAATCGGCGGTCGTGGAAAAGCACAGCCGCCCGCCCGCGTTCTTAGAAAGCCAGTCGACATCATAAACGGTTGGCTGGTGCAATTCGATCACATCGAGACCGCATTCAATCAGGTCGTTGATAATCGCATTGTTTTTACCGCAGGTGTGCATATAGGTGATTAGCCCGCATGCTTTGGCTGTTTGAAACATCTTGGCGTACCAGGGTTTAAAGACCTCACGCCACAGTTCCGGTGAAACCATCAACCGATCCTGAAGACCCCAGTCGTCGCCGCCCCAAAGTGCGTCAACGCCGCATTTGGCATATTCTTTAATCATTGCGCACTGGAAATCGACGATCTTATCTCCGAGTGATTGAATTGCTTCCGGCTCGTTATAAAGATAGTCAAACAAGTCTTCCATGCCGACGAGATAATGCATCCGTTCAAAAAAATAGCTGGCCATGGTGCCGAAGACAAACAAGTCCTGCTTTTTCAACTCATCGACGCGCTCTTTCAGATCCTCAAAACGGAGTTCGGCAGCGATGGGCGGGGCTTGAAAATCCAAAATGGCCTGTACGGATTTTAACGGGTGTTCCAAGACCTGCCCGATGGTCTTGTCGCCCTCGAGTTTGGTGAAATGATACGGCCACTCGCCGGGTGCGGCGGCCTTGTAGCTCACACACATGCAGTCGCCCATATTCTTATACGGTTCAGGGCAATATCCCGTGTTCAGCGGCACCCACTCCGGTTTGTTGAACTGAATCGCCCGGTAAAAATTTTCCCGTCTGGTCATCTTG
>CAZTDA010000197.1:0-4828 GCA_964612155.1 uncultured Eubacteriales bacterium
ATTTTTGCCAGAGTGAGAAATGGGCGGCTGTCAAACGCGACTGGACGCATAAAACTGTTGCGGTTACGGATAAAAACGGACAAATCAAGGGCGCAATTTCGTTTTTACTGCGCAAAACCCCCGTCTTGCCCTACCACCTGATGTACGCCCCCCGCGGCCCCGTCTGCGATCTCAACGACACTGAGACGCTCAAAGCATTGATTGAAAAATCCAAGGAATTGGCGAAAAAGTGCCACGGCTACATTATTAAAATCGACCCCGATATCCCGGTGCAGAACACCGGCTTTATCAAAACCCTCGAAGACGCGGGCTTTTCACGCGTCGCGGGCAAAAACTTCGATGCCGTTCAGCCTAATTTTGTTTTTCGACTTGACATCAAAGGCAAGACCGAGGACGAGGTCTTTGCCGCTTTCGCCGCTAAGACCCGCTATAACATCCGTGTCGCCGAAAAAAACGGTGTCACGGTACGCGTCGGCGGCCTACCCGATCTCGCCGAGTTTGCGCGGATTATGAAAATCACCGGTGAGCGCGACGGTTTCGCCACCCGCCCCGAGCACTATTTCAAGGGTCTGTTGACCGCGATGGGCGAAAACGCCCGCCTGTACATCGCCGAGCTCGACGGCAAGATGATTGCCGCCACCATCCCGATACAATACGGCAATAAGACCTGGTACCTCTACGGCGCTTCGGATAACGAATACCGCAATGCCATGCCGAATTATCTGCTTCAGTGGGAGATGATCCGCTGGGCGATTCAAAGCGGCTGTGAGATTTATGATTTTCGCGGTGTCTCGGGCGACCTGTCCCCCGAAAACCCGCTCTACGGCCTCTACCGCTTCAAAAAGGGCTTCGGCGGCGAACTCACCGAGTTCTGCGGCGAGTTCAACCTCGTCACAAATCCGGGCGTTGAAAAGTTGGTCAATCGTGGTCTTGAGTTAATTAAGAAACTCCGCCATTGATCTCTGTAGGGGCGCACCTGTGTGTGCACCCGACGATAAGGCGACATAAAAACTTCTGAATTACAATCCATTTCCCGTAGGAGCGGCCCATGTGGTCGACCACCAACGCGGGCGACCACAGAGGGTCGCCCTTACATGATTTAAAATCTCGTTTTGTGTGAACAACGGGCGAACACAGTTCACCCCAACGCTCCGGCTCACTCTTCCGCCTCGAAAATTCCCCTCTATGGAGGGGTGGCACGAAGGGCCGGGGTGGTTCTCCCCGCAGGGTACGCGCCCCGTTGTGCGCCAACACTAAATCGCGGGCGCACACGCAGGTGCGCCTCTACAACAAACGCCTTTGTTTAAGCGAAAGGAAACGCCATGGCCATCATCACCGCCAACGCCGCCGCACTGGCACAGAATTACGAAAAATTAAAAAACCTCGTCGCTCCGGCCAAGATCTTTCCGTTTATCAAAGCGGACGGCTACGGCCTCGGGCTGGAATTTATCGTGCGCACGCTGGCCGAGCAAGGTGCGGACACGTTTTGCACCGCCCGTTATGAAGATGCCTCCGCCATCCGACAAATCCTGCCTGACGCAAAAGTCCTGCTCTGCTCGGTCTACGAGAAACCCGAGACGGTCAAAGCAATCCTCTCCGAAAACATCGTCCCGACCGTCGGCAGCGTTGATTCCCTCAAGCTCTGTGCCGCACTCCGCGAGGGCGAACTTGCCGTCAATATCGCCATTGATACCGGTATGGGTCGCTTCGGCCTGCGTAAAGAGGAGCTTTCCACCTTTGCCGAACTGTATAAAACGATTGAAAATATACATGTCGTATCCACATTTACCCATTTTGCCAACTGTTTCGGCGGCAAAAAGGGCAATCAGGCCACGTTGGAACAGCTTGCAAGATTCAACGAAGTCACCCAAACAATGCGCAACCTCGGCTTGAACCCCGGCATTCTGCACGCAGCCAACTCTGCGGCGGCGCTTTTATTGCCCGAAAGCCGCCTCGACGCGGTGCGCTGCGGCTCGGCCTTGCTCGGGCGCAGCGAGGGTTCTTTTAAAGCCGGGCTTGAAAAAGTCGGGCATCTTTACGGTGAAGTGCTGTGCCTGCGCACCTTAAAAAAAGGCGAGACCTACGGTTACGGCAGCGTTTTTAAAACAAAGCGTGATATGGCCATTGCCATCGTCGACTGCGGTCATGCCGACGGCGTGTTTTTAGCCCGCGAGCGCGACGGCTTCCGCTTTTCCGACCGGCTTCATAACATCAAGCGCGACCTGACCCAAAAACGCCTTTTCGGCCTCTTTGACGGCAAAAAACTCCCTGTCGTCGGGCGTGTCGGCTTGACCAATTTAGCCGTCTCGGTTGAAAATTCAACGATTAAACCCGGCTCCCTGATCGAGTTTGACTTCAACCCGATTTTCTGCGGCGCAAAAGAAATCCGTTATGAGTGAAATTCTGCGCGTACAAATCCCCGAGGGCAGCCGCATCCTGGTCACTTCCGATGTCCACGGCTATCCGGAGCTGTTGAAAACCCTGTTAAAAAAAGCCGAATACCGTCCGAACGAAGATTTTTTATTCATCCTCGGCGACACGCTCGAAAAAGGCCCCGACAACCTCGGCGCGTTGGAATATGTCTACGCGCTTGCGAAAAACGACCGTGTCTATGTGACTGTCGGCAACGTCGACCGCTGGCTTTGGCGGCTGTTTGAGGGCGATCTGCAAAAAGCCCTCGATTACACCGCTTTCCGTCCCGACAACACCCTCACGCAAGCCGCAAAAAAGTTCGGCGCGGCGCAAATTGACAATCCGTTTCGTAAACATTTTCTCGAAAAATACAAAGAGGAAATCGCATTTTATAAAAACCTGCCCTGCTGCATTGAGACCGAACAATATATTCTCTCCCACTCCGGTCTGCCCGAAAACGGTACTTTGAACGGAACCGACGCCGATTTTATCTCCAACTATAATTTTTATCTCTCGCGCAAAAACGACACCGGCAAAACCATCATCTGCGGTCATATTCCGACCTATTACCTCAACCCCGGCCCGAATTTCGCTCCGTTTTTCGACCGCGAAAATAACGTGATTTTCATCGACGGCGGCACCATCACCTACGCCCGCCAGTTGAACATGCTGATCATCACCGATCAAATCGACTGGATCAGCACCGACGCGCTTCCCAAAACCCGCGTACTCAAAGATGTTTCCGGCGATATGAGCGGCTGCGTCAAGATCACCGCCGACCGCCACCGCAAAGAACTCGACAACACCGAAGTTGAAGTGCTTGAAGATGCAGGCGATTTTTTACGGGTGCGCTGCGTCAGCACCGGCGAAGAAGGGCTCGCCAAGTGTGAAATGCTCGACGGCGACGTCTATTGGGGCGAACTCTCGGCCTTTCTCTCAGCGAAAAAAGGCGATATCGTGGGCATCGCAAGGGACGGTATGAGCGGTTTTACCTATGTCAAAAACGCCGTCGGAGACATGGGCTTTCTGCCCAATGAGGCCATCGAAAAGCTATGAACAAGCCGATTTACAACGCGCTTCAAAACTATCTCGACGCGGATTTCGCGCGCTTTTGCATGCCCGGCCACAAAGGTCAGAACATATTCTGCCCTTCAGGTCAGGACAAGTCCCGCTCCTCGGGTCAAGGGCTTGTAGATATCAAATTCGACCTGACCGAGACCGCCCGCACCGGCGATTTATACGAAGATAACGGCTTTCTCGCCGACTCGATGAAGGAGGCCGCAAAGATCTACAATGTGCCCGCACTTCTCTATTCGGCAGGCGGCAGCACGCTGGGTATACAGGCGCTCTGCGCCGCATATTTTAAAAGCGGAGACAAAATCCTGCTGCTGCGCGACAGCCACAAAGCGCTCGTCAACGCGCTGGTTTTGCTCGACCTTGTCCCCCTCTGGGCGACCGACCCCGGCGACGCGCTCTCAAAGCTCCGAACGGCCGACGGCGTCTTTTTGACCTCTCCCGACTACTTCGGCAATCTGCTCAATTATAAAAAGCTCGCCGCTGCCTGTCATAAAAAGCATATTCCGTTATTGGTCGATTCCGCCCACGGCGCCCATTTTCCGGCACTGGGCCTGCCGTCCGCAATCGCGCTAGGTGCGGATGCCTGCGTGGTCGGCCTGCACAAAACCCTGCCCGCCCTGACGGGAGCCGCCGCCGTTTTGCTTGCCGACTCAAATATGACCGTCAAAGTCCGCGAGGGGATGCGCCTTTTCGGCAGCACCAGCCCGTCTTATTTAATCACGCTCTCCGCCGAAAACGCCGTCGCCTCACTCGAAGCAGACCGCGACCGTTGGCAGGCGTTGGCAACGCTTTGCAACACCTTTCGCGCCCAGTACCCGGCTCTGTTTTTGAAAAACGACGATCCCACCCGTCTTGTGCTCACCTGCGAAAACGCCGCCAACGCCCTTGACGAAGGCGGAATTTCGCCTGAATACGCCGACGAAAATTGCGCCGTGCTGTTATGTTCGCCCTATAACCGTGAAATTGATTTCGAGCGTCTGAACGCCGTCTGCCGCACGCTGCGCCCCAAAAAGCCCGATGTTTTGCCGCCCGAACTACCAAAAGTCAAACGCAGCCCCCGCGAGGCCTATTTCGCCCCGTCCCACACCGTTTCTGTCGAGGATGCGGTCGGAAAAATTGCCGCCGAGAGCGTCTGCATCTGCCCGCCCTGCCGAACCATTCTCTGCTGCGGTGAGCAGATCACCGCCAAAACGGTCAAATTTTTAAAAACCTATGGAAAAATCACCATAGATGTGCTAAAATAGTTTCGTAACCTATTCTGTGCGGCCATTTTCATAGTGAAAATTGAAATTGCCGCAGCAGTTTTAGATAATCGGCATCCATTTCCTCATATCTTGAA
>CAZTDA010000198.1:0-4824 GCA_964612155.1 uncultured Eubacteriales bacterium
CTTCGTTTTTCACTCTTCTCTCTTATCTGGAAACGACAATATTATAGTGAAGAGAAAAAAACGAAATATGGAAAGTAAAGAGTATAAAAAGAAACGAGAATCTGTTACGAAAATTGTCGTTAATGATATGCAGATTTAATACTATCAAACATAAGGATTGTTTTGAATCAATCCTTTGCAAAGCAAAGCTCCGATTCTCTTCGTTTTTCACTCTTCTCTCTTATCTGGAAACGACAATATTATAGTGAAGAGAGAAAAATGAAAAATGAAAAGTGAAGAGTACAAAAGAAACGACAATCTTCTACGACAATTGTCGTTTCTTTTTGGTGCGGGTAACAGGACTTGAACCTGCACGGTTTCCCACCGGAACCTAAATCCGGCGCGTCTTCCAATTCCGCCATACCCGCAACGGGGATATTTTAACATAACTTTATAAAAATCGCAACCGAAATATCGGTAAAAAAGCGGCGTTTGCCCTCACCAAAATCTCACTTTACATTCTTGCACGATTTTGGTATAATCTATCCGATAGAAAGCCCTCTCTATGCAAAAGACACAAAGGAGTTTAAAGTCATGAAGAAAATTGTTTCCGTGGTTTTATTGATATTATTCGCAGTCACGGCAGCCGCCTGCGGTTTACCCTCATCACAGGCACCTTCCGTCACCTCAGAGCCAAAAATGGTCGAGAGCACTTTAAGCGCATTTGATGCCACGCCATACGGAACTTATCCGAGCAACCTCAGTGTAGGCGGGGGAGCTGTTTCAGACGCAAACGCCATCTATTATTCACGGCTTGATTATTTTACGGTTGACGCAAAAGAATACCGGCTGTGGAAATATGATTTTACAGCCCGAAAGCACAGCCAGTTGACCGATTTCCGTGTTACGAATTTAAATCTTTTTGACGGGCGCATCTTCTATACCAAATTTGACGATAAACTCCTCTATTCCATGAAGACCGACGGAAGCGACATCAAGCAACTAACGCAGGAAGCGGTCAACAAACTGTTGATTTACGAGAACAAACTGTATTGCCTGGCGGATTCGGGATTATATACCATCGCGCCCGACGGTTCGGGAAAATCCTTGATTTACAGCGGCAAGTGCACGTCAATTTATTTTGACGGCGGAAAAACCTATATTATTGGTGACCAAAACCAAGTCAGCGTTTTAAACGAAGGGACAGCGGTTGCGATTAATGATGTGTTCGCTTATACCATTGTCGTCAACAACGGCTGGATTTATTACCTCAATTCCGCGGATTCTTCAAACGTTTATAAAGTCCGAACAGACGGCACGGACAAGTGTGAGCTATACGGCGGAATCAGCGAAAACCTGATGATTGCGAGCGGCATGGTCTATTTTGTGAGCATCGACGTGGACTACAACTTGGTTCGCATCGACAGCAACGGAAACAACGATGTGTTGGTGAATAACGACCATGTGACGGGCATCAATATCGTCGGCGATTCGATGTTATATACCGACAACCGCACGGGCGATATGCGGCTGCTTACCATCGGAAAGAACACCCCGAAAGATTTCTTTTATATGTAAGCAATAATTTGATGCCTGATTAAAATTCAAGGTATTGATTCGGCTCGGGGAAATCTCGGGCCGTTTTCATAGGTATGATTGACCGATATTATGTCGAGATATAACGAATAAGTAAAAAGAAGGTATAAAATGCAGGATCATGACACCATCAAACGGTTTGATCTGAACAAAGAACCAAAAAAGCAGCATCCGCTGCTGATGCCGTTGATTTGGCTGCTGAGTTTTCCGGATTATTGGAAGCACAAAGCAAAGATTATCAAAACGGGCATGGAGGGGCTCAAGCCGCCCTATCTGATGTTATGCAATCACAACGCCTTCTTGGATTTTAAAATCGCATCGGTTGCGGTGTTTCCGCACCGCACTAATAATGTGGTCGCCATTGATGGTTTTTTAAAGCGGGAGTGGCTGCTTCGGGCGGTCGGCTGCATCGGCAAGCGCAAGTTTACAAACGATGTGTCGCTCGTCCGGCATTTGATAAAAGTGATCAAGAATAAAAATATCGCGGTGATTTATCCGGAGGCGCGTTATTCGCTGTGCGGGACCAATGCGATTTTGCCCGGTTCACTCGGCAAGCTGGTCAAGCTGCTCGGTGTTGATGTCGTAACACTCATCACCCATGGGCATCATCTTGATTCACCGTTTTGGAATCCGGTCAGCCGCAGTGTCCAAACCGAAGCCATTATGACCCGTTTGATTTCAAAAGAGGAACTATGTCACCTCACGGCTGACGAAATCAATTCTAAAATCGAGAAAGCGTTTTTCTATGACGATTTCGCCTGGCAAAAGAAAAACGGCATCAAAATCACAGCCGAAGACCGCGCCGAGGGATTACATAAAGTGTTATACCAATGCCCGCATTGCAAAGCGGAATATCAAATGACTTCCAAGGGCAGCGAACTGTTTTGCAAGGCCTGCGGCAAGGTCTGGGAGATGAGTGAGCTCGGCGAACTCAAGGCAAAAACCGGCGAAACCGAATTTGCGCACATTCCGGATTGGTACGAATGGGAGCGGCAGCAGGTTCGAGCCGAAATCGAAGCTAAAACTTATCATTTTTCGGATCAAGTCATCGTGCGCTCGTTGCCCAATGCCAAGGGCTACATCGAACTGGGCACTGCCGAATTTGTGCACGACATGAACGGCTTTACGGTCAAAGGCGCGTGTGAGGGCAAGCCGTTCACGATGGAAAAAAGTCCGCAGTCACTGTACTCGTGCCACATCGAATATGAATATTTGGGCAAGTTCGGCGATTGCGTCGACTTGAATACACTCAAAGACACCTGGTATTGCTATCCGCAGGGCGAAAATTTCAGTGTCACCAAAATTGCGCTGGCGACCGAAGAAATGTTTAAATATTTTAAAGAGAAAGAAAACGCAATGCCGAAATGTTCTGTCGCAACTTTAAGTTGACAAAACCGCAGAAAAAGAAATTTCCGGTTGGTTTTAATAACGCTCCCTATAAAGTATGATGTGCTTATCAATTTTATAAAGGAGACAAAAAGCAATGAGCTTCGGAACAAACCTGCAATACCTCAGAAAAATGCGCAACGCCATGACACAGGAAGATTTGGCGGAGTTGATGGGTGTTTCACGCCAGACGGTGGCTAAATGGGAATCGGATGCCGCCTATCCCGAAATTGAAAAACTGGTTCGGATCGCTGAATTCTTTTCGTGCACCGCCGATCAACTGCTGCGGGAGGACATCAACAGCGGCAACGAGGCCTATTCGCCCGTCCGAATTGAAACCGTCGGCGCTTTTCGGATGGCACGGTATGCGGTCATCAGCCACGCCCCGGAAGATGATGCGATCAACCATATCCAAAAATGGGCGCAAGACAACGGCATCCTGAAACCGCAGATCATCGGGTGGGATTTCCCGTTTGTCTCGCAACAGCAGGTCAATGTGTTTCATATGCATGGTTATGCAGCGGCTTGCATATTGCCCGCCGATTTTATATCAAAACGTAATGATGTAGAAATTGCCGCGCAGGAGAAGGCAAAATACGCAGTTATCACCATCACTCAGCCGTTTCGCAATCCCTTTTTATTAATTCCGAACGCTTATAAAACCATTCATTCGTACTTAAAAGTGAACGGAATTAAGCAAAATAACAATGAAAATATCCTCTCATGCTTTGAAAAAGTGTATCAAGAAGACGCGGTTGATTATATGGATATCTTCATCAGCATCAACAACGAATAAAAATCTTTTCAAGAATTGTATAAATTTTCGTAAACCTGTTGACAACCGCACGGTCTATAAAATATAATAGGAAAAACCCGACTTTTTTGTGAGGTTTCAAATGACAGTTCTGTTTTCGACAATCGTAGTCCTTGTAGGCATTATTGGTCTAATTATTATTAGACCGATTGAAACTGCATACAAGAATTTGACTGCAAACAGGTAACTGCCATCAGGTAGTGCAAAAGGGCCCGCAGTGAGATTCACCGCGGGTCTTATATTTTGTAAAGAAAAGGAGAAAACGCCATGTCAACAGTTCTTGTGAACGCCGCCGTCATTATTACCATTATTATCGCTGTAGTCATTGTACTAGGGCTGATTATGATTGACATCGAGGGTTCACCGACAAGAGGATACTGTAGCACACGTTAGATAACCACATGTGTATAACAGGGCTTCCGGTGAAATCACACCGGGAGCCTTTTTTAATGAAACAGAAGGAGTGATTCAGACAATGGAGATGAAAGGTGCCAGAATCGTTATCGAGACCTTGATCGAACAAGGTGTTGAGACCATATTCGGGTATCCCGGCGGCACGGTCGTCAATCTTTATGAGGAGCTTTACAACTGTGCAGGTCGCATCAATCATGTGCTCACAAGCCATGAACAGGGGGCTGCGCACGCGGCGGACGGCTATGCGCGTGTGACCGGGAAGGTGGGGGTCGTGCTTGCGACCTCGGGGCCGGGTGCGACCAACCTCGTCACCGGTATCGCAAACGCCTATCTGGATTCGTCCCCGATTGTGGCGATTACGGGAAAAGTGGCGTTGGCGATGATCGGGCAGGACAGCTTTCAAGATGTAGACATTGCCGGAATGACCATGCCCATCACCAAACACAACTTTTTGGTGGAGCGCATCGAAGATCTTGCCGACACCATCCGGGAAGCGTTTATCATTGCCAAATCGGGTCGTCCCGGGCCGGTGCTCGTCGATGTACCAAAGGATATCCAACTTGCCAAATATGATTTTGAACCCCAAGCGCCCGTTGCGGCAGCCCCCATCAAACCGCCCTGCGAAAAGGAACTGG
>CAZTDA010000199.1:0-4815 GCA_964612155.1 uncultured Eubacteriales bacterium
ATGCGATCGGGATGGAAGGTTTCGAGCTGATCGATTTTTTCACCCACACCGATGAACTTGACAGGTTTTCCGGTAACCGCCTTGACGGTCAGCGCAGCGCCGCCTCGGGTATCGGAGTCCATTTTGGTCACGATCACGCCGTCGATACCGAGCGCTGCGTTAAAGCTCTCCGCAACGTTTACGGCATCCTGACCGGTCATTGCGTCGACGACGAGCATAATCTCGTTGGGTTTGACGGCGGATTTGACGTTTTTCAGTTCGTCCATCATCGTCTCGTCAATGTGCAGACGGCCGGCAGTGTCTAAGATGACAACATCGTTGCCGTGGTCTTTGGCATGTTTGACCGCTTCTCGGGCGATTTTTACGGGATCGATCTGACCCATCTCAAAAACGGGAAGGTCGGCCTTTTTACCGATGGTGACCAATTGGTCAATGGCGGCAGGGCGGTAGATGTCGCATGCGACGAGTAGCGGGCGTTTGCCCTGAGACCGCAGCAGATAACCGAGTTTGGCACAGTGGGTGGTTTTGCCGCAGCCCTGCAGGCCGCACATCATGATGACCGTGGGCGGGGTCGAGGCAAAATTGATGCGGGAGCTGGTGCTGCCCATCAGTTCGGTCAGCTCGGCGTTGACGATTTTGATGACCTGCTGGGCGGGTGTCAAGCTCGAAAGCACATCCGCACCGACGCATTTTTCGCCGGTCTTTGCCACGAAGTCCTTTGCGACTTTAAAGTTGACGTCGGCTTCGAGCAGTGCGATACGCACCTGCCGCATGACGTCTTTGATATCGTTTTCCGACAGCTTTCCGCGGTTTTTAAGCGCTTTGAAGATGCCGCTGAGTTTTTCGCTTAGCCCTTCGAATGCCATGGAAAGTAAAAGCTCCTAATCTAAGAGTTTTTGTGAGATCGAGATGATCTCTTTGGTGCCGTCGTCGGTGATTTTTGAATAGGAATACCCTTTATTTTGGGCTGCGATGGTGCGTGAAATGCGGACAATGGCGTCGACGCCTTCGCGCATCTGCAGATATTTTGCGCAGAATCCGACTTTGCTTTCAAATTCGGTCATCACTTGCTCGGAACGTTTGATGGCATCCCGAACACCCTGACGGGTGATGGAGACAATTTCGGCGATTTCGGACAGAGACATATCGTCGTTATAATACATCTCGGTGACCTGTCGCTGCTTTTCGGTTAAAAGGTCGCCGTAAAAATCCAGCAGCAGAGAGATCTCAAGGTTCTTCTGCACGTCATCGCCTCCCGGAAAATTTAGATGTAAAGCACATAAACTTTACAACCGAATTATACTATATTTTCCCCTGCCTGTCAAGGCCTTTTCGACAAATATTTCACGTGATGAGACGAAGCGGAGGCAGCAGTGCAGGGAACGGTCTTGACCGTTCCGGTTTAAAAAGGAACCCGAAAATCATACGACATGATATAGTGAAGCCACTTGAAAAGCAAAGCGAGAATAAAAGGTTAAGTGGCTTCACATTGGGTAAAACCACTTTAATTATACCTTGAATTTAAAGTGGTTTTACTATATCACCGTAAAACGGCGTTAAGGAGCTGTCAAGATCGTTCTCTACCCAGATAAAATCGATTCATATTTACATCTTGTGGAAACGGTTAAAATCTGATAAAATCAACACTAATATTATATCGAACTCGACTCGAAAGGATAAAAAATGTCATGAAATTTATAAGCGGTATTTGCCTGATCACGGTAGATGTCGAAAAGCTCGCGAAATTTTATCTAAAGGTGTTGCAAACCGAAACTGAAACAGAGTTAAATAATATTCATGTTGTCATAACGGCAGAAGGCGGCGGTATCACGATTTATTCGAAATCCGCAGCCGAACGGGATATGGGTTTTAATTTCACCCGATATCACGGTACCGGAATGACCAAGTTCAGTTTTCTTGTTGAAGATGTTGATGCCGAGTATGAGCGTCTAAAATCCCTAAATCTGAACATGGAGTTTGTCGCTGTTCCGACGACATACCCCTGGGGTGCACGCTCCATGCATTTCCGCGATCCGGATGGAAATCTTGTTTGCTTTGTGAATGGATAACGGAAGCGTTTCAAGCAGAGGTGCGGTGACTATTTTAACGGAGGTACATAAATAATGAGATTATTTCACGTCAGCGAAGATGCAAATATCGAACAATTTATCCCCCGTATTCCGACCAGAAGAAAAGAGATGGATCAGACAAAGGGTTTGGTCTGGGCTCTGACCGAACCCGCTATCCCGAACTTTCTGACCCCGCGCGTTTGTCCCCGCGTGGGTTATCGCGTCAATGATCAAACAACACCCGAGGACATCGCAAAATTCTTTTCATCCTCTTCGCGCCACTGTGTTGCGATTGAGCGGGACTGGCATGCCAAAATGCTGTCAACCACACTTTATATTTATGAAATGAACCCGGAAAACTTTTATCCCGGCGGCGGATTTTATGTCAGTGAACAGACGGAAATTCCGATTTCAATGACGAAGTATGAGAACCTTTATGAGGAATTATTCAATAGAAATGTTGAAGTAAGGATTTTAGATAATCTATGGCAGCTGGGGGAAGCTGCCAAAAATTCAACATTGCAGTGTTCTTTATGCTGCATGGCATACGCAAAACCCAAACCCGAAATTAAAGGGCAGGGTGAGAGGCAGAAGGCAGAATAGTACGCCCGCCGTGTGCGCGTCAGTGGACAGAAACAAAGAGTAAAAGTCAGAAAAGTATGTTCGTGAAAAAACTTTTCTTATTAATTATGTTTTGGAGGGAAAAATGGTACGAACAATAAAAACGGACAGATTGTTTTTACAGCCATTGAGCGAGCAAGACATTTGTTTTATACAAGATTTAGCGACAAGACCTGAATCCTTCAGATTTGATAAAGACCATGCTCCGTCGGCTGATGAAATTATCAAACGTTGTCATTGGTATATGGAAAAAGAAAAAGCGCTTCCGAACGAGGGAGCCATCCGCTGGATTGTAAATAGCAATGGTACACGGATCGGTGAAGTACATGTAATTTGCAATTGGGAAGAGACATCAGAGTGGGAAATCGGCTGGTATCTCTTACCTGAGCATTGGGGAAATGGTTTTGCAACCGAAGCTGTAAAAGCGGTCATTCAATATGTGTTTGCTGATTTTAAAATAAATCGTTTGGCGGCATTTTTGAATACGGAAAACGAAAGAAGCATGGCCCTTGCGGGACGTGTCGGGATGGAAAGGGAAGGCCGATTGCGTGAAGTCAAATACATAAAAGGCGTATATTATGACGAGTTTGTTTATTCAATTCTGAGACGTAATTTTAACGCAATGCATGATCAGATTAGTGGTGAGAGGGCAGAAGCGAAAAATCAAATGATTGATAAAGAACATGACACATAGTTGTCGTGTTTCGTATGATAGATTTAAAAAGTGAAAACACAAATAACAGGGGAGCATACAAGATTATGAAAAAAGAAATTTCTATTACAATAAGACCGGAAAAATTCAATGATCAATATTTAAAGGCCTGTGGCAATATCTCATGGTATGATTTTGTCACAGCCATGCCGTCTTTGGTATTCGTCGTCACGGGTTGGAAGCCGAACGGAAAAGAAAATGCCTGCCTGCAGTCCTGGTCGAGTTTTATCGGCGGAGGTGCAAATGATTTTATTTGTATCATGAGCAGGGTCTCAAAAAGCGGACATATGTACCAATCGTTGAAAGAAACCGGTGTCTGTGTGTTGAATTTCCCTTCAGCCGATATCTATGACCGCTGTATCAAAACCATCGGGAATAATCAAGATGATACCGATGAAATCACCGCGGCAGGTCTGACGGCAGAACCGGCAATGAAAGTCAACGCCCCGCGAATCAAAGAATGTTTTATGAATATCGAATGTAAATTTTTATGGGAACATGAACTGATCGAGGGGAGCAATGAGCTGACGGTTGCCCTGAAAGCCGTCAACCTCTGCATGGACAGCGACCGTTACGATCAGAATAAACTCGGCAGATACGGAAAGAGCGGATTTTTATTTCAAATGGATCAGCCCACCAATCCGGAAACAGGAGAAACCACGCCGATCGTAGCCGGAACACTCGAGACATGCCCCCCGATTCCGTGGAACACAAAATGAAACATATATGGCCGTATCAATTGCAGGTCGTAGAGAAGCATAGCGCGATACACCCATCAACCGTTACCGGATAAAATAAAGATTTTCAGCTTGTCTGTTTGTGTGCCAAACTTCGGGTTGAAAAATTCCTGAAATTGTGGTATACTGTAATAGGCAAAACCCGCATTTTGCGTGAGGAGTGATTATCATGGCACAGGAGCCGTCGAAATATCTGACTTATATGGGAAAGCCGCTGGTGCGTGCAAAAGACACCATCTACTACGGTGATCCCACCGACAGCTGCATCGTCGAGATGAAGATTTTGGACAATAAAACCGTGGGTGGAAAAGAGATTCCCAACCGCATTTCGGTAATGTTGGTTTCCACCGACATCTTGACCGGCAGACCGCAGGTGTTTAACAAAACCGAGCGGTTCGGGCTTTTTAACGCGATGGATGTCGCGTCCATCTGGCTGCAAAGAAAGCTCAAAGAGGGCGAAAAGGCATAAAAACAAAGTTGACAGTTAGCAGTTAAAAGTGAACAGTGATATAAAAACGCTTCGTTCTTAAAAAAGTAGGACGTGGCGTTTTTACTTTTATGTGTATTCCGGATTGAAGGTTCGCTTATATAGCCGGTATACTGTAGATTACTTGAAGCAGCCCGTTGAATGCATTCTCTGTCATAGTGATATTAGGTCTGTATCAAGTTAACACAT
>CAZTDA010000200.1:0-4775 GCA_964612155.1 uncultured Eubacteriales bacterium
GAATGCCGTACTGCGCCAGCTGTTCCCGATTGATCAGTTGATTTGAAATTTCGAGTACTTCCAAGGTGTACATGTTTTGTCCCCCTTTCGATAGACGTTTTTATTATACAGGATTAAATTGCGGTTATCTATCTGAAATTCATAACCGCATCAATAAAAGATTCAGTTCCTTCCCACGGCGTGTTCGTCGATGCGGCGCACGACACTGTGGGTGTATGCTTTAAAGTATTTGAGCCAGAAGCCGTAAGCGGTCGGATTGATGCTCTCGAAATCCACGCCAAGGCGGGTATAGCCCTGCGTTTTCAGCTTGTGAACCATCATCGAAAGCAACGTTTTATGAAGGCCCTTTCCCCGGTGTTCCGGGAGACAGAACGCACTTTTGATGTGCAGATAACCGGGTGTATCGCAGATAAAGGTCTCGTCGTCGAGCTCCGCTCGGATATAGGCGACCATTTGGCCGTTATGCCTTGCGGCCATATAGATCGAATTGAAATGTGCGGCCTTTTTTAAAAACGTTTCCGGTGTATCCGAGGGGCGCAGGATAAAGGTCGGACTTGCCGCCATATGCGCGTCTAACAGGTGGTCGAGCGGCAAAATCTCTAATAACTCATCGGGCTTCACTTCCGCAAAATCATATTCAAGACAGGGCGGCGCTTCGAGTTCTTCCATACCCCGAATCGCATCGATGCAGCGCAGGCCGTATCCGTAGCGGAAAAACTGTTCCTGAACCGATGTATCATGCGCATAAAGCGAAACCGCTTGGCTTGTCGCGCCCGCACTCGCCCATTTTTCGCCCGCCGCCTGAATCATGAGGGCGTAAATCTCCGCCCGGTTTTTCGGCGCACCGTGTGCGTTTATTGCGCCGTTCGCACCCATCGGCGAGAAAACGCCGACGGCATCGGTCGAGCCGAACGCATGTTGAAACGGCTTCACAGAGCAAAGAAATCCGACCATGTTTTCACCCTCGAACGCCGCAACCCCGAGGCCGTTTTCGGCATAGCGCTTAAAATCGGGTACTTCAGATATGACGGGCAAATCAGGGACAAAACCGCGCTCGGTCTCGTAATCTCGCTTTGCGATTTGCATTGCCCGGTCATTATGTGCGGCGGTGAAGTTAATGACGGTCATCGGCATTCCTCCAGTTATAGACGGCTTGAAGCCGTTTAATTGCCTCTTTTTTCGCCTCGGGGTCTTGCGTGAACATGTGTGCCTGCACCGTCCGATAGCCGAACAGGATCAAAATCAAATCGATGACCGTCAGGTTAAAGTCCGATGGAATATCGATATACTCCGATATGGCGTTGACATAGGCGGGGACGAGCGTGCGGAAATAGTCGTGCAAATTTTCGGTCTGGGTGTCGTCGAAAATCAACGCCGCAATGTCCTCACCCAGACAGCCGAGCCCCGCGCCGTCCCAGTCGATCAGACGGATTTGCCCGCTCGACACAAAGATATTTTCAATCCAGAAATCCCGGTGGTTAAACACGGCAGGCAGACGTTTTAACCGCCCGATCACCTGTTCTTTCTGTTCGTCAAAATCGGTGAGCATCTGTTTTATATACGCGGGAATATCGCACACCTCGGAGCGCAAATAGCTGTACTCAAACGATTTTCCATCGCAGAGTCGGATTTTTCCGTCTTTGAGGAGTTGTTTTAAAAATCCCGGTATGAGGCATTTTTCAGAGGTCAGGAACTCATAGGAATAGGTCTGTGAATGCCACTCTTCAAAGTTTCTGAAGAGTCGGTCGGGGTCGCTAAAGCAGTCGATGCCGTTCAACTTTTCGGATTGGTTAAAAAGGCGGCCTTGAAAACGCCCCCATTCAGCTGCCGTGAGTTTCAACGCTTTGAGGTCGAGGTTTTCGCCCGATTCGCCCTCGACGAATTCCATCCACAGCTCGATTTGATCGCCGTTTAACTCGGCGAGATAACACTCGGGCCAGCGGAGCGCGTCGGTAAAAATCTCCCCGAGGGTTGATTGATAGAGGTCATATTCCCTGCGCCAGGAATCGGGATCGCCGGGGCGCGCCCACTTTTTCTGGATCTTTATAACGATTTCAAACGGCACTTTGTCGCTTGCGGTGGTTGCCTCCCCGGTCAGCTTTGCGACGTCGCCGAGCGTGCCGCCGTGCAAGGTGTCGAGAGTATAATCCGCGCTTTGCACCGGGGTGTTGAGTTTTTTGCTCAATGCTTTTATTAAGGTTGTTTGATTGATTTCGGTCATAGATAAATTAAAATCCTTTCATCACACGTTTTTGTTTTAAGACCCGAATAAAGGCGCAAAAAACCGCAGACAGGCAGCCCTTTTTCGGCTGCTTCTCTGCGGGTTCATCATTATTATGATAAACAAAAACACGATCGTGTGCGACACGATATGTGCTTACAGATGTGTTAATAGCTTAACACGGCAGTATTAACGAAAGGTCACCTTGCGGCGCACAAGACAAGGGCTTTCCCCTGCAGTCTTTTACGCCTTAATTTATATTCGGTTTTCAGGACAAAACCACCCGATTAATGAATGCCACAAAAACAACCCCTTTCGTGCGTGGATTTAACGAATTTATTCCCATTGAAATAAAACCGTTATCCTAATCATATTCAATGCGGAAAGTTTTGTCAAGTCCCTCGTTATTTGTTGTTTATCATGAGAAAACGCTTCATTTTTTGATTGACGAGCGTTTATCGAACTGGTATAATTTGAGTGAAATCCCCTGTTACAATTCCGGAAATTTCCCAATTCATTCGAAAGGTGGTAATTTATACATATGTATGTTTATTGCAAAAACTGCGGTCAGCAAATGCCCGATAACGCCGCTTTCTGCCCGAAATGCGGTCAGACCACGGCCACTGCTTCCACTGTGAAAACCGCTCCCCTTGCCCCACCCCCGCCGCCGGTATACCAACAACCGGCTCCGGTGTATCAGCAGCCCGTTTATCAACAACCGGTGTATCAGCAGCCCGTCTATCAAGCACAGCCGGGTGCGGTGGCCTCGGCCGCTGCCGTCAGGCCGAAAAAGCACGGCGGTTTGATTGCGTTTTTGATTATTCTGGTTGTGCTGTTGGGCGGATTTATCGCCGTCACGTTCCTTGTCCCGGGATTGGTTTTACCCGTCAATCTCGGCGTAAAATCCACTTATGAGGGTTATGCAAACGCATTGAGCAAACTAGGGTTTGAAAAAGACGCTGCACCCACAACCGGTACGGCTGAAGATTACAACGTGGTCTATTCGGGTTCGCATAAAGTGGACACCGCTCTTTCAAGCGAAGAACTGACCTCCTTTATCACCGAGAACCGCCCGCCCTATTTTGCGGTTAAGGATGTACAGATCCGTTTTAACGAAGACGGCACCATCGAGACAACCGGGAAACTGGAAACCGCTTATGTGTTTGAGCAGGTGCTTGATGGCGATTATACCTTGGAAGACGCCAAGCGGGCACTTCCGATGCTCGGGTTGATTCCCGCCAAGGTCAATCTTTATGCCAAATTCACGGGTGAAGTGGTCGATAATCATATCGAAGGGCTTTATGTCGATTCGATCACCGTGATGGGTATTACCATTCCGAACGATATCATCGAGTCCAACGAGTATTTTATTATCGAAACGCTTGATGATTTTATTGCGCGAACCAATGCCAAATCCGGCGCGGATATTCAATTGATGACCGTTGAGAACGGAAAACTCAACATCAAAGGCACCATGCCCTCGTATATGGAACGCGTTCCGCTGCAATAATGATTCATGGGAATAACGGATTTTAAGGGCTTTGGGCCCGTGCATCTGCTGACACTTTTGGTGTCGGTTATCATCGGTGTGATTTTTATTTTGATCGGTGTAAAAGCTAAGAGTGATCAGCGGCGCAGAATGATCGGAATTCTCTTTGCTGCCGTCATTATACTGTGTCGGGGCAGCCGCTATATCATGGACGCTTTTTGCGGCGTATTTGAATGGTTTGATCTGTTTTCGCTGCACATCTGCCACATCGATTTGATTTTGCTCTGCATCTGCTTAATTAGACCGCGAAAAGCGCTATTCTCATTCTGCTTTTTAATCGGGATTCCGGCGGCGTTGTCGGTGGCGCTGTTTCCGGGCAGTGTCCACCCCGCTCCCGGGCTGCCGAGAGCGATTTTGTTTATCATGAGCCACACGCTGCTTGTGATGGGTGCGCTGTATCTGCTGTTCGTCGAAAAGATGAAACCGACTTTGAAACAATATCTGTGGATTGCCGCTGCCGGTAATGTCGCTTTAATTATCGTCTATTTTATCAACCAATTGCTTGATACGAATTTTCTATATGTCAACTATGCGCCCGTGGGCACTGTTATTGCAAAACTCGACGGCATCTTCGGCTGGCCGGGGTATGTGATTGCCATCGATGTTCTGGCGCTGCTGCTGATGTTTGTTATGTACGTTCTCGGTCAGCTGTTTCACAAAGCCATCACCGGAAAGGAATAAGCTTTTGAAACACCCGTATAAGTGAAAGGACTTCTCTTAAAATGACCACAAAGATTCAAGCGGAAGTAAAATCTTATCAAGGCAAACCCGCCATCCATTTAAACGGCGAACCCGTAACCCCGATGATCTATGCCCTAACCGATGTGCCGACCGGAAACCGATCGTTCGAGGGCATTTCGAGTTTTAACACCAAACTGTTTGCCGAGATGGGTTTTCGGCTGTTTCAATTTGACGTCAATTTTAACGATATGCTGTTCCCCGGGGATAAGCTCGACATCACGTTTGCGTTAAAGCAGATTCGCGGCGCGATGGACTGTTGCCCCG
>CAZTDA010000201.1:0-4741 GCA_964612155.1 uncultured Eubacteriales bacterium
CCGCCTTGTTTTTGCTTTTATAATTATTAAACGATCATGTTTAAGAAGTGACGATGCACGGTGGTGTCATTGGTGAGTTCGGGGTGGAATGCCGTTACGAGTTGACTGCCCTGCTGTGCTGCGACGATTTTGTTGTCAACCGTCGAAAGGATTTTAACAGAACTTTCGACCGATTTGATATATGGAGCGCGGATGAAGGTCATTTCGATGGGGTTGCTGTTAAAATTTGAGACCGTGTTAAAGCTACCGAGCTGACGACCGTAGGCGTTGCGCACGACGGTGATATCCATCGTTGCAAGGTGTGAGACGGCGTCGTTGTTGATCTTTTTGGCGAGCAGGATCATTCCGGCGCAGGTGCCGAAAGTCGGAAGGCCGTTTTGAATCATGTCGCGAATCGGGTTCATCATGTCTAAATCGACGAGCAGTTTTCCCATCGTGGTGCTCTCACCACCGGGCAGGATCAGGCCGTCGAACGGTCGGTTCAGATCACTTTTTTGCCTGATTTCAAAGCTTTCGGTGTTCAATCGTTCCAACATGCACCTATGCTCAATAAAAGCGCCTTGAAAGGCCAGAATTGCTACAACCATCTTATTTTCCGCGCTCTGCCATCAGCAGTTCGATTTCACCCTCGTTGATGCCGACCATGGCTTCACCGAGGTCTTCGGAGAGTTCGGCGATGACTTTCGGGTCGTTGAAGTTGGTGACGGCTTTGACGATGGCGGCGGCGCGTTTGGCGGGGTTGCCGGACTTAAAGATACCCGAGCCGACAAAAACGCCCTCAGCGCCCAGCTGCATCATCAGCGCGGCATCGGCGGGAGTTGCGATACCACCCGCGGCGAAGTTTACGACCGGCAGCTTGCCGTTTTCACGGACATAGAGCAGCAAGTCATAAGGAACTTTTAATTGTTTGGCGGCTTCGTAGAGTTCGTCCTCGCTGATGGAGGTCATGCGTCTGATTTCGCCCAGCATCATGCGCATATGGCGGACGGCTTGGATGACGTCACCCGTGCCCGGCTCGCCCTTGGTGCGGATCATGGACGCGCCTTCGCTGATGCGCCGCAGGGCCTCTCCGAGGTCTTTTGCGCCGCAGACGAACGGTACCTTGAATTTCGTCTTATCGATGTGGTAAACGTCGTCAGCGGGCGAAAGAACCTCGCTCTCGTCGATGTAGTCGATTTCGACGGCTTCGAGAATCTGTGCTTCGACAAAATGGCCGATGCGGCATTTGGCCATGACCGGAATCGAGACCGCGGCCTGAATGCCCTTGATCATCTTGGGATCGCTCATGCGCGAGACGCCGCCGGCGGCACGGATGTCGGCGGGAATGCGCTCGAGCGCCATGACCGCGCACGCGCCCGCTTTTTCGGCGATGGCGGCCTGCTCGGGGGTGGTTACATCCATGATGACCCCGCCCTTTAACATCTGCGCGAGTTGTTTATTGAGTTCATATCTTTCGTTTGTCATAAAAAGTGCCCCTTTACATTTTGTATACCCTATATTATAATTGATTTGGTATTATTGAAATATCCATTTTGATATTAATATGTAATACCAGATTTGGAGGTGCAAATAAATATGCTTACTTATGATTTATTGAAACGCGGGAATGTTCCGATCTATTTATATCTTTACAACCGTATCAAGGCCGATATCGAAAGCGGCGTGATTCAGCCGGATGAAAAGCTGCCTTCTAAGCGCAATCTGGCGGAACACTTGAAAATCAGCGTTTTGACCGTGCAGAACGCCTATTTTGCGCTGCTGTCGGAGGGGTATTTGTATTCGCGGGCTAAGAGTGGGTATTTTGCCTCGGCGCTGGAGCGTGTGAGTCGTGCACCTGTGAAGAAGACAGAGACAAGCGAAAGCAAAGACATAAAAAAAGAGCCGGAATGGCTGATCGATTTTTGCGACAACAACATCGACGCGGCGAATTTTCCGTTTTCGATCTGGTCCAAGCAGATGCGCGAGGTGCTTTGCGAGGGTGCGGCGCTGGAGCGGATTCCGGCAGAGGGCGTGATGGCGCTGCGAACTGCGATTGCGGACTTTTTATATCATTTTCGCGGCATGGCGGTCTCGCCCGAGCAGATCATTATCGGCGCGGGCACGGAATATCTATATGGGCTGCTGGTCAAGTTGCTCGGGAAAGACAAGGTTTACGCGGTCGAGGACCCCGGTTACCGCAAGATTGGAGCGGTTTATCACGCGGAAAATGTGGAGTGCCGGTATATCGGGCTGGACAAGTACGGGATTTCGTCAGCGGAGCTTGCCGAAAGCGGCGCGGACATCGTGCATATTTCGCCCGCGCACCACTTCCCCACCGGCATTGTGATGCCGATTAAGCGGCGGCAGGAGATTTTAAATTGGGCGAATGAACAAGCGGGACGCTTCATTATCGAGGATGATTACGACAGCGAGTTCCGGTTTGCCGAGAAGCCGATTCCCACGATGCAGAGCATCGACGCGCAGAGCAAAGTGATTTATATGAACACGTTTTCAAAGACGATTTCGCCGTCGATCCGCATCAGCTATCTGGTGCTGCCCCATGCGCTGCTGGCGCGGTTTCGGGAGGAGCTCGTGTTTTACGCCTGCACGGTGTCGGGGTTCGAGCAGTTTGCGCTTGCCAAGTTTATTGCAAACGGATATTTTGAGCGGCATATCAACCGTATGAAAAAGGCGTACAAAGCCAAGCGGAACCTGATTATCAAGGCCATCAAAAATAGCGCTCTCGGAAATCAAGCCGAGATTTTGGAGGAAAACGCGGGGCTGCATTTTATTTTAAAGCTGAAAACGGCGCTTTCGGACGAGGAGATTGTGCGCCGCGCTATGGAGAGCGGCATTAAAATATCCTGCCTGTCGCAGTATTGCTTCAGGCAGGAACACGCCGCACCCGGCATGGTGATTATCAACTACTCCGGCATCAACACGGATCGGCTGGAGGGGGTGATGGAGAAGTTGGGGCGCATAAATACTTAAAACTGATATCCGCTTCGAGGAAGCGTTTTATCTCTCTTCGGCGATGAAAAGGTTCAAGGACATCCAAGAAAAACAGATGTACGGCTTCCCAGGTGAACACCCAGCCACCGATCAACAAACTCTCCATTAAGACCTTAACAACCGTTCGCGTCGGTTCATAATCGCTCAATAATGAGTAAGCCGTTAAAAGCACGATCGAAACAAACAGCAATATTCCCGAGAATCGGACGAGCCGCTTGGTTTTCCGTTGCTCCAGACGATTCATGGAAACATAGTAATTGCGAAAGCTCGTACGGATTTGATCCTCTTTTTCCAATTGGCTTTCAGCGGTATTGACGCAAAATACGATCTCGAGTTTTTTTCGCAGCGGAATATCCTCGGAACACATGTCTAAAAATTTGGCGAGTCCGGTGTTGATATCACGATTTTTGAAAACCGCATTATCCCATACGTGAAAAAAGTCGAGGTAATTTTCCAAAGAGACATCAATGATCACCCGCCCGTTCTCCGGGTTTTTACGGTACAGCGTTTCATAGTGCGTTTTTTTCATCCGGTCATCCTCAATATCTAAAAAATCCGGTACCTTACATTTTAATATAACATATTATTTCATTATTTTTTCGAGTTCTCTTTCTTTTAATTGCACGGAGGGGGTAACGGGGGCGGTTTATAGGAAAAAGCATCAAAGATCCTGCCTGTCGCAGCATTCCTTCAGGCAGGAACACGCCGCGCCCGGCATGGTGATTATCAACTATTCCGGCATCAACACGGATCGGCTGGAGGGGGTGATGGAGAAGTTGGCAGGGGTGAAATTTGGATTCCTATCTTTATTATTCTCAATTGCAACTATCATATTTGTATCAAATAATAACTGTAATAGCTTATCTTCATCACCATCTATAAAATCAGGGATTTCTTTAACGGTATCACAAATGAAATTTAAATATTTCCTATATGACTCCCTATATTCAGTATAACTAAATTCACTATTATCAAAAAAATCAAATAATCTAAAAAACAATTGAAAATCTGTAGAAGAATAGTAAAATGATAATTGATCTTTTAAAGAACTTATGAAGTAATCCGAATAATTATTTTGAAATTCATCGCTTTCAAAACTATCTTTATAAAATGCTAAAGAATCACCATATCCATCTTTTATCATCTTTTCTTTAATTAGTCGTAAAATAACAAGTATATCTCGTGGTCTTGATAATGAAATCTTAAGAAAAGCTATGAATGCCGTATCATATGATCTTTCAGTACCAGGTGCAGGAATTTTCCAATCAAAATATTTCTCCCATATATCATCAAACTCACAATCATGTTGATTAAAGTTTAATATATATTGCCCGACCTTATATAAATATGATGTCTTGTAATCATAATAAGATGTTCTCCAATTTAGATATACCGAATTATCAAGAAGTTTATTTGTTGCATTTTGTAAATTTAAAGAACAAAAAATATCTGGACGCAATAGTAGAACAACTCTAAATATGCCTTTTGAACCCTTAACATTATGGAATAAATTCATATTTAAGTTCCATGTAGCATCTGCAAGTCCTTTTATACAATTGATATAATCAGTATACGGTATAGAATCGGGGCGTATATCGATCCCATCAATAAACAAGGTTATATTTTTATTTACTTTTATTTTTTTAATAGCTTCAGAAAATTTGTTTTCGATAAAAAATAAATTGTGCTGAAAGTGCGATTCAGTAAATTCAATTTTATGATCTGATTTTCCTCCAAATTCTGAATATTT
>CAZTDA010000202.1:0-4738 GCA_964612155.1 uncultured Eubacteriales bacterium
GAATATACGACCGGTTGTATTTTTATACCATATTTGTAAAATTTTAATAGGCTGATATTAATATATTCAATAATTTATATAGGTAATATATAGATAAATTTGTTGCAATCCTCACAAGATGTTGCTATAGTATAACTTAGAGAACACTCTTCGGCAGAATAATTGTTTTCGCAATATTAAAAGAAGAACAAACGGATCGACGAAGCGTCTTAAAATCCCGTTTCCCACCGAGGATTTTTGAATATCATCTTTGACTATAAAATCATCAAATATAAGGACGTACCCCATGAAAGAAAAGATTTACAACGAAGTAAGATTCTCCGACTTTAGGCAAATCATCAATCACAGTGCCGAGAAATTTGCAAAAAACACCGCATTCATCATCAAAAACAGCGATGAAAATTATTCAAAAATCAATTACAGTGAATTTAAAAACAGATTTTATACATTGAGCCAAAAACTGATCGATTTAAAACTAAAGGGCAAACGCATTGCCGTGATCGGCAAAAACAGTTTTGAATGGGTGCTTTCGTATTTTTGCGCGGCGGTCGTCGGCGTTGTTGTGCCTTTGGATAAGGAGCTCTGCCCCGAAGATGTGCGCGACTTTATGATTTCTGCCGAATGCAGCGCTATCTGCGGAGATGATGAGTATCTGAAGAATTTAAAACCGCTGCTTGCGGATGACATTCAGTGTTTTGATTTTTCCGCGGTGATGCAGATGTCGGAGCCGATCGCCCCGATACAAACCGCCGAAGTCGATGCGATTCCGATTTTAAAAGATGAAATGCAGGTTTTGATTTTTACCTCCGGCACAACCGGAAGTGCAAAGGGTGTGTGCCTTTCGCAGTATAACATCTGTTCGAACATCCATTCCACGGTCAGCGCCGTGAAAATCAATCCGAGTGATACTACGATGTCGGTTTTGCCGCTGCACCACACCTACGAATGCACCCTCGACTGTCTGTTGATTTTGTCGCGCGGCTCCTGTATTACCTATTGTGACGGACTCAGGCAGATTCCGAAGAATTTTCTTGAATACCACCCCTCGATTTTAGTGGTCGTCCCCGCCCTGTTAAAGGCGCTCAATAAGCAAATCAAGAAATCCGTGGCAGCCGGAAGCCCCGAAAAATACAAGCCGTTGTTTGAGACGCAGACCTTATCGCAGGCGCTCTCCGGCATTCCGTTTTTAATCCGTAAAATCATCTGCGCCAAGGTGCGCAAATCGCTGGGCGGCAAAATCCGCCTGTTTATCGTGGGTGCGGCGGATCTGGATACCTCACTTGTCGAAGACTTCGGTGCGCTCGGCATTCGCACGCTGCAGGGCTACGGGCTGACCGAATGCGCACCGCTATTAGCAGGCAACAGCGACTTTTATTTGAACGCGGCCTCCACCGGCAGGGCGATGCCGGGTGTTATGCTTAAAATTGACGACCCCAACGATGATGGGATCGGTGAGATTTTAGCCAAGGGCGATAATATTATGCTCGGTTATTACCGGGATGAGCAAGCGACCGCAAAGGTGTTTCGCGACGGTTGGTTCTGCACCGGCGATCTGGGCTGTATGGACGGTGAAGGCGCGCTTTACATTAAAGGACGCAAAAAAAATGTAATCGTAACCGCCAACGGGAAAAACATCTATCCGGAAGAGCTTGAAACGCGTTTGTCACAGCTGCCGGAAATCAGCGAAGTGATCGTGCTTGCGGATATGCAAAACGGTGATGTCTGCGTGAAGGCCAAGATTTTCCCGAATCTAGATTTTATCAAAGATACCCTCGGACGGCTGCCGAAGGTAGAGGAGATTCAAGCGGCGGTTCAAAAAGTAATCCGCGATGTCAATGCAAAAATCCCCTCATATAAACACATTAAGGTGGTAGAAATATTGACGGCGGCACTCGAAAAGACCACCACGCAAAAGATCAAACGCTTTGGGCCGAATTTGTCTTCAGACAGCAAAAAATAATACCAACCCCATCAACGGAGCAGTTTGAAGGCCAACTCCGTGACAAACACCGATACGCAGGCGAACACCGCAACGGTCAGCAGCTTTTTCTCAAACAGAGCCAACGTGACGGCGACCGCCAAGCCGACCACGGCGGAAAGCACCCTATCGGAACAGTAAAAGATATCGGGAATCACCATCGCCGAGAGCACGGCAAAGGGCATGTAATACATAAATGAAATTATAAAGCGGTTCTCGATTTTACGGCGGATCAACGTCAGAGGCAGCATGCGGATCAGATAAGTTACACCCGACATGACGACGACATAGAGCAATAGCTTTGTAGTATTCATTGTTCACCCCCGCCTTCTTTGATCGGATAGCAAATTGCACCGAACACCGACGCGACTACCGCGCAGACGATGATTACAAAACCCGAAGACAAATTGCTCAAATACGGCGTAAATCTGAATATACAACTCAACCCGACCGACATCGCGATTACAGCGAACGCCGGCCGGTGTTTTTTTGCCGGTGGGAGAATGATGGCGATAAACATCGCATACAGTGCAATCGAGAGCGCCGAACGCAGCATATCGGGCATAATACCGCCCGCCAACGCGCCGAGCAGCGTTCCGAGTGTCCAGCCGATGACGGGCGCGGTTCCGAGACCGTATAAATAGACATTGCCGATTTCGCCCGGCTTTTCGCTCGCGACTCCGTAGACCTCGTCGGTGACGAAAAACGAGACGACAAGCCGCCGCAGAGCCGTCATGCTCTTGTCCAGTTTTTGCGATAGTGATGCCGACATCAGCGAATAACGCAAGTTGATGATAATTTGGGACAGCACCAGTTCGATGATCGGCGCACCGTTCACGATCAGTCCGATTCCGGCGAACTGCCCCGCCGAAGTGACCGTCGTCATTGAAATCAGCACTGCGATCCACCACGGGATGCCCATATTTACAGCCATCATGCCGAACGAAAAAGAGACCGAGATATATCCCAGCCCGATCGGAAGCCCGTCTTTAAACCCGTGTATGTAATCTTTGCCTTGTAACTTGGTCATCCTGTTTTGATCCTGCCTTGAGCCGCAGAAGCAGCAAAGGGTATTATACTGCTTTTTGCGGGTTCTCGCAAGACCGTGTTGTATTTTGGGAGTTTTTATGCTATACTTGCACCATCATCTGAAGATAGCTGAAAACGAAATTTAAACGCGACAAAGTCCAATCCATATAAAAGGATGGTTATGATGATGAAAACACCGCTTTCAGAGGCCTCCGTTTTCAAGCGCAACAAATGGGCATACACCTTGCCGGGATTCGGCCGAGACGCGGCCTACACCCTGTTCGCGACCTATGTGTTGACTTATGTGCTGTTCACCCGTTCGGTTACGCCGGAACAGTTTGCGACGCTGGGTATCATCCTTGCGATTTTCCGGGTTTGGGACGCGCTGAATGACCCCGTGATGGGCGGGATTGTCGAGAACACCCGCAGCAAATTCGGTAAATTCAAGCCATGGATTATCATCGGTGCGATTACGAACGGCGCGGTGTTGGTCGCCATGTTCACCAACCGGGTTGAGGGTTGGGCGTTTGTGTGGTTGTTTGCGATTTTATATTTGCTCTGGGACATCACCTGGACAATGAACGACATCGCCTACTGGTCGATGCTGCCGTCACTGACCAGCGATCCCAAGAGCCGAAACAGCGTAACTTCGATGGCAAATTTGTTCGCCGGTATCGGCGCAATTGCGGCGACCGGGTTGATTCCGATTTTCACCAACGGCGAAAACGCCATTGGCGGCAGTTCCATTTCGGGCTATACCGCCGTGGTGATCTTTATTGCGGGGCTCTTGGTTATCAGCCAGATCATCCTCTGCCTCGGCGTCAAACAGGACAACACCACGCGCCCCAAAGAAGAGAGCGTGGGTTTGAAAAAGATGTTTCACGTGATTTTTCATAACGACCAACTGCTTTGGGTCACGCTGATTATGCTGTTATATAACCTCGGCAGCACGTTGATCACCGCGTTCGGCGTCAACTATATGTACTTATCGTTCGGCTACAACGGCTTTTTGGTGACGATGTTTGTGGCCTTTTGGGCGGTCGGCTCGATTGCCATCAACGCCCTCTACCCTGCCCTTGCCGCCAAACAGACCCGGAAGAAGCTCTCTACCCTCGCGGTTATTATGACGACTGTCGGGTATGCAATGTTTTTCCTCGGCGGTACGCTGATTCCGAACACCGAAGCGCTGAAAACGCTGAATGTCGGACTGCTGTGTCTCGAGGCGTTTATCATCGGGTTCGGGCAATCGCTGTTTTATATGGTCACCACCATCTCCCTAACCAACACCATTGAATATAACCAATATAAAACCGGGGAGCGCAACGAGGCGATTATCTTCTCACTGCGCCCGTTCATGGCCAAGATGGGCAGTGCCCTGCAGCAGGTGGTCATCACCATCGTCTATATCGCCATCGGCATGACAACCCTGACCAGCGGCATCGCAGATGTAGAGAAAAACGCAAACTTGAAGCTGATCGACGAGACGACGAAATCCGGACAGATCGCAGACCTGCTGAATGCCGCACCGGGTTCGATGGTATTGTGGCTGCGCATCTTTATGACACTGCTGCCGATGGTTTTGATCGGGTGCGCTTGGTTCGTGATGCGCCGCAATGTCAAAATCGATGAGAAAGAATATGATCGGATGCTCGCGGAAATCGCAGAAAGGTCATAACTATAGTGAAGCCACTTGAAAAACAAGGCGAGGATAAAAGGTAAGTGGCTTCACAT
>CAZTDA010000203.1:0-4729 GCA_964612155.1 uncultured Eubacteriales bacterium
TGCCTTCTTCCTTCCCTGGTTGTTCAAACCCTTTTTCAACCTCTTCTTTGGGGGCCCGCAAACGGCCCGCCCGTCACGGTACCCGCCGCATTCGGAACATTACCCGACCGGGGAGCTGTCACCGTGACTGCTACATCGTTAATATCAATAATCGCTCCGCTTGCCGGAATTGTCACCGAATAAGGGGAGCCCGTAGTACCGGTCAAACTCCTGTATTGGAGAGTGACGGTAATGCCGCTTTCGCTTCTCGTCACCGTCGCCAACATACCGTAAGCGCCATTGTTTCCATTAAGCATACAGCCAAAGTTGGCATAGGTAAAATTGATGGTTTTTTGCGCACCGCCGCTGGTGCATTGGATTGTGTCGCCCGCTTTTCTCACCGTCCCGTAACTCGGATCAGTTTGGGAATGATTATGGCCCCACAGCATAATGGCATTCGGATGGCCGTTTAACATTGTCAGCATGGCCTCCGCATTGGTTGTCGTCCTGCTGCCGTAAAAATGAAGCGGGAAATGGGTATCGATAAACACCGGAATGGACGGGCTGATGGCATCCAGCGCCGTATCCAGCTTGTTTATTTCCGCAGTGGAAAACGCGGCCGTGCTGCCGTCCGCGACAATATCGACCACATACACCGCATAATCCGCTCCGGAATAGACCATACCGCTGTCATAAACACCGGCGGTGTCGTGGTTGCCTTTGGTCAGCGCACACGGCGTGTCGGGATAAACACCATCAACCGCCGAAACACAGGACACAGGCCCCGCGGCGAGATTTGTTTCCGAATAAGCGCTGTAATCGCCGCCGAACACCATATACTCCAGATCGGTTGTCCCACTGCTTTTCAAATTGTTCAGCCATGTTGTCAAGTTTGAAAAGCTGCCGTGTACATCCGAAGTAAAAGCGAGTGAATGGGTGCCGGTTCCCGCAAAGACCGTCTGTGAAAACAACCCGCAAAGCATTGCGATGGCAAGTAAAATTGCAAGGATGTTTCGTTTCTCCGAGTAATGATTTCCCGTCATTTTTTACCCTCCTGTTTTTATCCGTTTGCAGCTTTCGCCTTTCAAACGGCTCGCTAATTTGTTCCCCTCATTTTCGGTTTACTTTTTCTCTTTTTGTTATATTAATTTTTCGCTGCAAAGCAAGCCGGAAACTTCTGTTACCAAAATATTGTAAGGTTTTTCGGTTACATTTAGGTTACATTTTGAATTATCATATTTTTGAAAATAACATAATATGTTAATTTTTTAAGGCATTGTCATAATTTCTGTCGAATTATGTCGGAATATAAAAGAAATATTTTTCCAATATTTTATCTTTTTTGCTAAGTGCAGAAAGCTACTTCATTCCCGTCGGACAACTTTCGACAAATGGTGTTATTTATGCAATAATATGGTATAATGTTTTCGGCGGAAGTGACTTTACCCCGCCGACCGATTTATGATGAAATGTAAAACTGTCTGCAAAGGATGGTCGTTATTATGTTTGATTTTATCCGAGCCGCCTGTGCCGTCCCACTTGTCGGCGTGGGCGATGTCGAAGCCAATTTGAATCAGGTGCTTGCAAAAGCCCAACAGGCCAAAGAGGCAAAATCTGATCTGTTGGTGTTTCCGGAACTGTATTTAACCGGCTATGCCTGTGCCGATCTGTTTTTTCAAAAGGCCTTGCTTGCCGAGGCCAACCGGGCGCTCCTTCAAATCATAAAAGAATCGCTCTCTTGGGATTTCACCACAGTGCTCGGTATGCCGATCGCTGTTGAAAATCAACTCTATAACTGCGCCATCGTCATCACAAACGGTAAAATCGACGGCATCGTCCCCAAGACCTTTTTGCCCAACTACAACGAATTTTACGAACGCAGATGGTTTTCGACCTCCTGCGATCTCAAGGAATTGTCTTTGTCCTCCGCTTTGCTCGGCATTCCCGATCAATATGACATCCCCATCGGCAGAGACCTTGTTTTCAATCTGCATAATCTGGTTCGGTTCGGCGTCGAAATCTGCGAGGATATCTGGGTGCCGATCCCGCCGAGTTCGTTTTTGGCGCTGGGCGGCGCGGAATTAATCGTCAACCTCTCCGCCAGCAACGAGATCATCGCCAAGCATGAATACCGCCGCGATCTGGTCAAGCAGCAGTCGGCGCGCACATTTACGGCCTATGTCTATTGTTCGACCGGCGGCACCGAATCGACCACCGACCTAATCTATTCAGGACACTCGATGATCGCCGAAAACGGTTCTCTGCTCAAAGAAAACGAACAGCTGATCGACTCCGATTACCTGCTGGTCTCCGATATCGACCTCGGCAGAATCCGCGCCGACCGCATGAAAGATAAGAGCTTCAAAGACAGCGCAACGCTATACGGCGCTCATGAGCCCGTCCGCATCGTCAATTGTATGACCACAAAAACTGATTTGCACGGCGACGGAACGCAATATCCCCTGCGTAAGCTGCCGTTTGTTCCCGTCTCGCAGCAAGACCGCCTTGAGCGCTGCATGAGCATCTTCCGCATGCAGGTTGCGGGGTTGAAAAAACGTCTTGAATATACCAAATGCAAGGCCGTCGTCGGCGTCTCCGGCGGGCTCGATTCCACGCTTGCTTTGCTCGTGAGCACCGAGGCCATCCGGCAATTAAACCGTCCGCTTTGCGATGTCGTCGGCATCACAATGCCCTGCTTCGGCACCTCCGACCGCACTTATCAAAACGCACTCGAACTGATGAAGACGCTCGGCGTCACCGCCAAAGAGATCAACATCAAAGAGGCCTGTACGCTGCATTATCAGGATATCGGCCACGACATCAACAAGCACGACCTGACTTTCGAAAATTCCCAAGCCCGCGAACGTACCCAAGTGTTGATGGATGTCGCGGGTCAAATCGGCGGACTTGTCGTCGGCACGGGCGACCTCAGTGAATTAGCGCTCGGTTGGTGCACCTACAACGCCGACCACATGAGCATGTATAACGTGAACGCCAGCATCCCCAAAACACTGATTCGCTGGATGATCGACAGTATCATTCAGTTTAATATCTTTGCGTCGAGCACCGAGGTGCTGCGCGATGTGGTGGATACCCCGATCAGCCCCGAGCTGCTGCCACCCGACGCAAACGGTAAAATCGTACAGCAAACCGAGGACATCGTCGGCCCCTATGCGCTGCATGATTTCTTCTTATACCATATGATGCGCTTCGGCTTTGCGCCAGATAAGGTTTATTATTTAGCCACATTGGCGTTCAAGGGCGAATACGACAACAAGACAATTTTAAAATGGCTGCGGGTATTTTATACACGGTTCTTTGCACAGCAGTATAAGCGCAGCTGCCTGCCTGACGGGGTCAAAGTGGGCAGCGTCTCCCTGTCCCCGCGCGGCGACTGGAGAATGCCCTCCGACGCCTCTGCCGCCACCTGGCTCAAGCAGATCGATGCGCTTGAAAAGAGGATTTAAATGATTACTCTAAAAACGCAACGTATAGAAATATAAACGAAAACGCCGTCCTAAATTCCCCTCTTCATGGCGTCGCAAGCGACGCCTTAGGGGTGGCAAGTCCGCCCAAAGCGGACTTGACGGGGTGGTTAAAAACCAATAAAACATGAAAGCGCCGTTTGGCGCTTTTATTTTTACCATTTTGTGATAAAATCACGGATGAACTGTGTTTTCCGTATTATAATCGACCCATAAACCCCGTTAAAGGAGGTCGTCGATATGGAAAACACGTTTGCAAAACTTAAGCGCTTCAACCTGATCATGGGCGCATTTCATCTGATTCAAGGCATCGCCATGCTGTTTCTCGCTACGAATGTCATTCAAAAAATCGCCAAATTTCAACCGGTGATCACGCAGAATTACCTCACCTATAACCCCGCCACGCAGTCACTCGAATCGGCGAGCAAGGAGTTGTTCAAATTACCCTTCGGCATTCTTGTCGCCGTGTTTTTGTTGATTTCGGCGGCCGCCCACGCCCTCATCGTACTGAACGGCAAGACCTACATCAGCGACCTGCAAAAGGGCATCAACAAATTCCGCTGGTTCGAATACGCCCTGAGCTCGTCGATCATGATCGTGCTCATCAGCACCCTGTTCGGCATCTACGACATCGCCACACTGCTTTTAATTTTTGTGGTCAACGCGACCATGAACCTGTTCGGTCTCGTGATGGAGCAGCTGAATGCCGGTTCGGAGAAGAAGAAGGTCAACTGGGGCCCGTTTGTCTGGGGTTCTATCGCCGGCATCGCGCCGTGGATTGTGATTGTGCTGTACATGACCGGAACCGGAAATTACGACATGGTACCGTGGTTCGTCTGGGCGATTGTCGGCGCATACTTTGTGGCGTTCAACACCTTCCCGATCAATATGATTCTGCAGTATAAACGCGTCGGCAAATGGGCGGATTATCTGCACGGCGAACGCATCTACATCGTGCTGAGCTTGGCTGCAAAATCCATCTTGGCCTGGCTGGTTCTGTTCGGCGCCATGCAACCGTAATACATAGAAACCAATATTAAAAAAGCCCGCATTTCGCGGGCTTTTTTAATACAAATTGTAGGGCGGGACGACTCGGCCCGCCGAGCGAACCAGCGGTTCGCGAAAAGCATTCGCACTGATGCCGTTTATTGATAGCGCATAGACAGGTTGACTGCGAACCACAGTTATCACATAATGGCATTCAAAATTAACATTCTGCGAGCTGATCGCCCGCTCGGCGGGGTGTGGTCACCCCGCCCTACATT
>CAZTDA010000204.1:0-4729 GCA_964612155.1 uncultured Eubacteriales bacterium
ATTGTCGAGATTAAATCCGTAATCGCAGGCCTGCATCGCGTTTGCGGGGATATAGACCTGTCGCCAAGCGCTGACCATTTTGTCCGCGCTGCGCTTTTGCGTGATCTGCCGAACGCCGTTCCTAAAACTGTTCAGCCATGTATACGGCTCAGCGTTTTCTGCAATTTTTAAAAATCGACTGAGTAACTCAATCACACCGTCGGCATCGTTAAAACGCTCTAAATTCAATGTTAAATCTCCGAGGTTATGATTGGGCATGTCGTCAAAAGTGCCTTTAAACTGCATAATCGCTTCCGAGAGAAAGCAGAGGTCTTCAAACAGTGTGGGATTGTCAAGCAAATCGCGCAGAATACCCTGACGACGCTTGAGTTCGGCCGGATCGTCTGTCAGCCGCGAAAACAGCTTTTCGGGCTCGAAAAACTGCTCGTAACCGGGACAGATGCTTTTAAAATACGAGGATTTAAAGATGTTCTCATCCGCCAAAATCCGCATTTTTCAATACCTCTTCGCGTTATTTCCCAAATAATACCGCCTTTATGTGAGGGATTCGTGTGTTTACGGGACGAAATTATACATCATTCCGTAAACAATGGATTTTGCATGGCTGGTCTGGGCTACCGGAGCGGGGATGATTTTATAAAGCGGTTTTTCGCCGTCGGTCTGGGCGGTCAGCGTAATCAGGGGACTTCCCTCCATTTGATTAATTTTATCCAGCACTTTTGCCAAACCGAGCAGATGGGTGACTACGAATCCGGTTGCTCCGGCTTGTTTCAGCATGCACAATGCTTCGGTTAAAATATGTTTGCCGTCCCGGCTGGATGTTCCGGTCAGCGGCTCGTTCAAACAGGCAAATGTGTTTTCCTCCTTCGCGGCGGTCAGGGCAGCGGAAAGTGCTTTCAACTCCTCTCCCAACCGACCGGTGCCGATCAAGCCCTGTTCTTCGCCCGCGAAAACCGAGACAATACCGCAGAACACACCGAGTTTTGCCGACTTTGCGGGTACCGGAAAACCGAGTTGGAATAAAATCTGGCACAGCGTCACCGAAGTGACAAAAGCGGTTTTCCCGCCCCGGTTAGCACCGGTGACAACGGCAATTTCACCGTTTAAAATGACATCATTATCAATAATCGTTTCAATCCCCTCGTTTTCGGCGATATAGGGATTGATCATCCCCTGTATATCAACCTCTCCCCGTTTTCCGAATTCGGGAATACAATACGGAATGCTTTTTTTGCGCCAATAAAGCGCGGTTTTCGCGGCGCAGAGATACGGGACAAATTCGGTGACAAGCGGTTCGAGTTCGGAAATCAAAGCTGTGATAAAGTATTTGATTCGAGCCGGTGCGTCGGTTGCGGAGCGGTCTCTTAACAGCTGACAGGCAACCGCTTTTAAAACGTAGTTTTTACTGTAAAACTCCTCGTCCATGATTTTGCCGAATTCGGCATCATAGTTGTGTATGGCGGAATTTATTTTCATTCTTGCTCCAAGGCTTTTTTCATTAAAATTGAATTGATCCCGCCGCATAAGGGCTTGATTGTCATTTGTTTTTATTAATCCGTCACCTTCCATACGGTAAGAAATGGACGAGTTGTTTAGAGTTTCACCTAGAGTTGCGTAAACGCGATTAACCAGCGGCATTTTGATGTGCTCGATTTGATACGTTGTATTTTTTTTGGTGTATTCCTGTTCCCGCATAGCAAGCAGCTTGTAATGCGTAGGCCACAGGATTTCATCGAAATTAAAACCGTAATCGCAGGCGTGCATATGTTCTTCGGGGTAAAATATCTGTTCCCAGGCAGCAACCATTTTTTCGAGGCCGCGCTTTTCCGAAAGTACTTTTAAACCCTTTGCAAAATTATTCAGCCATGGATATTGCCCCGCATACTCGGCGGTTTTTATAAATTTATCGAGCAGCCCTATTGCACCGTCGGCGTCGTTAAAACATTCTAAATTCAAGCGAAAATCGCCCAAGTCATGGTTGGGTATATCATCGAAAGCGCTTTTGAACTGCATAATCGTTTCCGAGAGAAAACAGAGGTCTTCGTATAATGCGGGGTTATCAAGCAAATCGCGCAGGATATTGTGACGGCGTTTGAGCTCGGCAACATCATCTGTCAGCCGCAAAAACAGCTTTTCAGGTTCGAAAAACTGCTCATATCCGGGGCAGATGCTTTTAAAATACGAAGATTTAAAGATATTCTCATCCGTTTTAATTCGCATTTAAAATACCTCTCAGTAGCGTTTGTTAAAATTTACCGCATCCATGTGAGGGCTGCGTGATTGTTTGGGATTTATTCCATGATACATAAAAATCAAACCGGAATTCCTCTAATGGCGCGAGCGGTCGGATTTTTAGCGCGAACGGTTTAAGCGATGTGATTTCAAGCTCAAAATTAATGGTTTAAGCTTTAAAAATAGCCATATTTGGACAGTACCTCGCAGCATATTTCGTCACTTCTCACGATTGAAAAAAGCGCTGTTTTACGGTATAATCAGGAAAGAGAAGGTTTCTCTTCTCGAGCGCTTTTTTGCGAAAGGAAGGTTACAAATGATATGAAGATTGAATATATGCACCCCGCAGACCAACTCGTGATGTTTATGAGCCGTATCTACGAGCGAGGCCTGACCACCACTTCGGGCGGCAACCTGTCGATCCGCGACGAAAACGGCGACATCTGGATCACCCCCGCCGGGGTCGACAAAGGCACACTGACCCGCGCCGACATCATCTGCGTCAAACCCGATGGTACCTGTGTCGGGCCGCACAGACCTTCGTCCGAGCTGCCGTTTCACGCGTCGGTTTATAAAAAGCGCCCCGATCTGAACGCGGTTTTGCACGCGCATCCGCCGGGACTCGTCGCATTTTCAATTGCTCGAAAACTGCCGGATATCTATTTGATCCCGTCGGTCAGTAAGGCCTGCGGCAAAATCGCCATGGCGAAATACGCGCTGCCGGGCAGTTCGGAACTCGGAGAAAACATCGCCAAAGAGTTTGCGGATAACACCGATATCGTGCTGCTCGAAAATCACGGCGTGGTGCTCGGTGCAAAAGATATTTTTGAGGCGTTTATGAAATTCGAGACGCTGGAATACAGCGCAAATCTTGAGATTTTGGCCAATAAAATCGGCAAACCGCAGTCGCTGACCCCCGAGGATATTGCGGTCACCGACACCAAATATCACGAGACCATGGATGATTATATTCCGCATTGCCACTCGGCGGAGGAACAAGCGGCGCGCCGCGATATGATCACGCTGATCAAGCGTTCCTATCGGCAAGGGCTTTTCAGTGCCACCCACGGTACTTATTCGGTGCGGCTCTCGGACGGTTCGTTTATCATCACGCCGTTCGGACGCGACCGTGCCTATTTGCAGGAAGAAGACCTTGTGCGTATTAAAAACGGCATGAAGGAGCAGGGTAAAATCCCCTCGCGCGCGGTCAAATTCCATGAGCAGGTCTATTTAAATAACCCCGATATCAATGCCGTACTGCTGGCTCATCCGATGCATGTGATGGCTTTTGCCGTGACCGACGCCAAACTCGACCCGCGCACAATTCCCGAGAGTTATATTTTACTGCGCGAGATTGCAAAAGAGCCCTATGAGAGTATTTTCGGCAAGCCCGAGGAGACCTCGAAGAAATTCAATAACCGCGTTCCGGCCCTGATTTTCCAAAACGACTGTGTCGTTGTGACCGGCGGCACGCTGCTGCAGGCGTTTGACCGCCTCGAAGTCGCCGAAACCACCGCGGCCTCGATCATCCTCTCGAAAGAGGTGGGAAAAATCGTGCACATCACCGAAAAAGAAGTCGAGGATTTAAAAACAGCGTTTCATTTGCATGATTAACCTATGGTTAGAGACCTGTAAACGGGGGCAGAGAATTCTGCCTCCGTTTTTGCTTTTTGCCATTTATAATCTCAATTGTTAAGGTTCTTTTATTCCGCTTGATAAAGCGGAAAGATTAACCGTAATAATACGCAGTTGTCTTGCCGATTGCGGCGTTCATCTCGTCGAGCATATCGTTGCCGCCGAGGGCGAGCATTGCCGCTTTATACTCATCCACGATTTCCTGCACTGTTTTACTGGGTTTAAAGGTGGATTCGATTTCGTGTAAAATAACATCTACATAATATTTATTAACAACTTCACTTACATTTGCGTCGTATGTTGCCGATTGGATTACTTGATATTCCGAGGGGATTTTGACGAGCGACCCGTTTTGGAGTGAATCACTGAACATCTTTAAACGCGCTTTATTTTTGGCGTCAACATCAATGCCGCCGTCACCGCTTTGAGTATATGAAATATTCGCATCCGAAAAGGGGAAGAGTTCCGTTAATCCGCCCGCTAAATTGGGGGCGCAGGGGAACACGGCATTGCCCTCGGAGTCCGTTAACATCTTGATCGTGAGCGTGCCGTCGCTGTTCAGGATATAATTGTCCGAACCCAGCCAGCAATCGAGGTAGCTCTCCTCCGAGCCGAACAGCATGTCAACTAAGAGATTGATGGTTTCTTTCGGCTGCGGGGTATTTTCTACCATGGCAAAACCTCTTATTTCGGTGGATATCATCTGCGGGTATTCAGGATTCAAGGTCAAAAGTTCGGTGCAGTTGTTATAATCATAATAGGGAACATATCTCGAAGCCAACATGCCGGAATTAAATAATCCATCGATATCCTCCGCATTCTTCCATGCAAGCGACTTGGAATTATTCAGCTTCCGTATATA
>CAZTDA010000205.1:0-4728 GCA_964612155.1 uncultured Eubacteriales bacterium
ATTGGCAAACCGATATTCCATTTTCGTGCTCCTCATATCACCACTCACAAAAAGACAGGCCGCCCGCAAGAATCTGCGGGCGGCCTCTATATGTATATTCTTATCGTTTAATTGTGCTTATTGTACACCCGCATCGCGCTTGCGCATGAATGTAATGACAACCCCTACAGAAGCCAACATCACCATGCCCATAATATAAAGCGTCGCGGATCCGCCGTTACTGCCCATCGCCGGGACACTCGCTCCGCTGGTACCCGATACCGTTGTCGGCACGCTCGAGGTCTTCACTTCGGAAGCTGCCGATGATACAACCGGCGCGTCCGCCGCATTCACCGTCACGCTGATTGTTACGGTCAGCGGTATGTTTTTGGGATTTATCAAATTACTCGGCAGGGTCACAACGCCGCTCGCCGTAAAGGTCTGCGCGGTCTTGACCGACGGGTTATAGGTGCAGGAAGTCAGATCCCACGTCACAGACCCGAGTTCGCTTCCGGCGTCGGTCACAAGCGCAACCTGTAAAGGCAGCTTCAGCGCGTCGATGGTTCTCGCCGTGCCGTTTGCAAGTCCCGTAATGGCGTCCGGCAGGGTGATGCCGGTCAGATTCCGACTCGGGGCAACCTTTGACCAAACTTTCAGCGTAAATGTCGTCGAGACGGCGTTCGATATCCCGTTGGTGGCGGTCAGCACCACCGGATAACTTCCGGCCGCGAGCCCCGCCGCAATGTCGAGTTTCTTCGTTGTGTTGTTCCAAACGATTTTACCGTTATAGGTTTTATCAAGCGTCACCGTCGGCGCCGGGAAACCCGCCGATGTGAAAGCATCCGTCGAAGTCGCAGCATATCCCTCTGTCAAAACCATTTCCGCAGAACCGGTAATCACCGGCGAATCGTTGCGTGTAACCGTGACGGTATAGGTTTTCTTTGTCGTACCGTCCATGGCAGTCACGGTGATCGTGAACACATTCACACCCGCATTGAGGGCTATCGCCGAGGCCGACCCATCCCACGCGATCGGCGTACTGCTGCCCGCCTGTAAGGTCATGGTGGCATTCGGATGGTTTTTGCTTGCTCCAAGGGTGATGCTCGTCTTATTGTTTACCGTTACCGTATAGGCGGTGGTATCCGGCGCGAAGGTCTCGTTCAATGCCGCGCCCGTGACGGTCAGACCGGAGAGCGAAGCGTCGTCGCTCATTGCTGTGGTATAGTAGACAGTTCCGTTCCAAACTCTGCCCTGAAACAACTGGCCGTTAAAGTCCGGATTTCCCTTGCCGATTCCGCTGATAATACGCAGGTTATTGTCTTCATAAATCGTCCCGGCTGCGATATTGGTATAAAGCATTACGGCCTTGTAGTCGGTTACAGTGGCATAAAAGCCATAACGAATTCCCGGTCGGAGGATTACGCCGCCGATTGCCGCGGGCGTAGGGAGATTGTCACCCGCCGGTACAATACCCGCTTGTGTGCCGATCAACGTCCAATCCGAGGCGGTATTCTCATGGCCCGCATAACCGCCCTCGCGGTAATAAACACTGACTGTACAAGACGGATAACCGTTAAAAGTTAAATTCATATCAAAGGAAGTGATCAATATAGGGTTTGTTCCGACGACTTCCATGTCAAACATGTTTCCGGCAAAACTGTTATTTGTTGCAAACATGGTCGTCAGCGCGCCGGATGTGCCCACCGTCAGCGTATAAGTCAGTGTGGCGTTGGGCGAAATGCCGTTCGCGGCTGTCAGCACGACCGGATAACTCCCGACCGCCAACCCCGCCGCAATGTCTAATTTTTTCGTCGTATTATTCCAAACGATTTTGCTGTCATAGGTCGTGTCCTGCGTCACTGTCGGCGTCGGATTACCTGTGACGGTATAAGCGGTTGTGGACATCGCGGAATATCCCGAAGTCAAGATCATTTCGGTTGCTCCGGAAATAGTCGGCGATGTGTCAGAAGGCACGGCAAAAGCCGTGACAGGGAATAAAACCATTACCATGCATAAACATAAAATTGTGGCTATGATCCGATTTTTCATTTTTTTGGTCTCCTATTATTTTATTTTTTATTCGACAGTTATAGTAAACCTTAGCAGCAGTGCCGCTTGATTTCTGTCTTAAATATCCTCATGAAGAATATTTTACTATATTAATGTTGTTTCGTCAATACAAATCGAAATTTTATTGTGTAACAAAGCAACAGAATGTAACCGCTTTACTACACGAAAGCGGACGCGTCAAATTGCGCGTCCGCTCTGTTTTTGGTATGAAATTCATTCCCGTTCATCGCTTGTCATCTGTCTTTGCCCGTTCTTTTCGGCTGTAATACCTGTAATTTGCCGTTGCAATCGGACATGAGCGATGTCCGTTTTCTGAAAAGCACCACCCGACCAGCGTGTGATTTTTGTGCGTCTGCGATTTAAACCGCACCGTGATTCCGAATTCCTGCCCCAAAAACTCGCACGAAATCGTGCGCGGATTCAAGTGCCCGAAAAACGGGCAATAGATATTTGTTGTCAGTTTTTGATCTGTCATCGTTTCCTCCTTTAAGAAGTCAGCGGCGAAAGATAGTAAAAATCAGAGAGATGTCACGCTTATGGCCGCTCTTCACTTTCGGTAGTCCTCAATCGATTGAAGTGTTTTTTTAAAAACATCCTCCGGTTTATTATCCTTGTTTGTTTTTTCAAAGGAATAATCTTTGATCTTATTCTTTTGAACCTCCATACCCGATATGTACTTCTTTTCACTGTTAAAGAAAGACCGTACCATGGCAGCCATCGCCAATACCAACGCGACCAAACTGATAATTAATTCGATTGTCATATAAAGTTCCTTTCTTATTTATTATGTAGGGACGCAACGTACTGCGGTCCGGCATGCGCGTCCATTTCACTTGTGTGAATATATCATCCGTCACCCGTCCCCTATAGGGCGGGGTGCATCGAACCGGCGCGTTTCGTTTCACCCCGCCGAGCGAACACGCCCACCGTGTTGGCGAATAATCGGTTGACTCCACCAAGTCAAATGTCACACACCGATCATCCGTCACCCGTACAGCGTGCGCAGATTGCCCACTTGCAGTAGGCCAATGCGCGTTATCCACGCGGTGGGGACAATCGTGCAATAATTCCCCTCTGTGGAGGGGTGGCATGGCCGCAGCCATGACGGGGTGGTTCATTTTAATTTTCCCGTCGAGCGGTATCATCATTTCTTCATTTAAATGGGCTTTACCCGTTTCCCCTTCCCGAGCGCACCCCCACGGTTCTCCGAAATGACAATGTGAAACGCATCCCTCGGCATTTCTATGGCCCTCTCCCTCTTCTCAAACCCAAACTTTGACCACGGCTGCGTACCGTACCGCAGCGCCGCCATCGCATGGTCGTCCACCGGTGTCGGCGCATCGGTGTAGTGCCCGTCGTGATCCTGTACCCACCGCCAGCCCCGAATTTCGCGAATCGTGTTTACACAATCGGGGTGAATGTGAATCAACCGCTGCTTCAGCCAGTCGATCTCTGCCCGAACGCTCCCCGATGCCTTGTAACACGGCAGCGCGCAGTATCCGGCTTTTTGCCACATCGCAATTCGGTCGGGCTCCGCACAGTCGCAGTACATCTCGACCTTGCGGTCATAGCCCGCCCCGTTCGCTTCCGATATCAGTTCTAAGGTATCCTTTTCTCTTAAATAAATCTCCCGCCTGACGTACACCTCCCCGTCTTTAATCCCCAGTTCCAATATCGCATTCGGATGATTAAACCCAAAATCCTGTCCCAACGAAATATGGTCAAAATTTTGCGCCTCAGTTTCAAACGGCTCAATCACGATATTCGGCAGAATCAACCCGCCCGATTCGCCCCATTCTCCGAGCGCATATATTCTGTACCCCTCGGGGTCAAACTTTTTGCGCCGTTCCATGCGCTCGCGGTATTGCGGGTCACACCATTCGTTGTCTTTATAGGTTGATTGACATGTCAGCACGTTTTCATCCGGCTCGTCAAAGAACATCGATTTAATCCAGTGCGATGACGATACGGGGTTAAACGTCATCCGTATCTGATAAAAAAGTCCCTCCGGCAAATCACCTCTCAATCGGTCATCGATGATGTGAAAATCCGCAGGCGTCAGCTCGGTCGCCTCTTCAATCCAGACGTCGGTCAGCGACGCGCCCGGCACTTGAATCGACTTGAGTTTATCCCGCTGCCCCGCATCGTTGCACCCCGCAAATTCAATACAATTGCCGTTCGCGCACCGGATTTCCATCGGACTTTTCGTCACGTTGAAATACCGCTTCAACCCCATCCGCTCAATCACGCCCACAAGCTCCGCTATCGTCGAAAGCCGGTTGGATTCAAAGATTTTGCGCACGCAGAGCAGATTCCGCACCGGCTCGGTCAGTATTCTTTTAATCAGAAATTGCGCGGTGTCATAAGATTTTCCGCTGCCAGCCCCGCCCTTTAGCAGAATGTAACGGCATTTGCTCTCATGTACCGGCTTGAATACCGGATTAAATTTCATCTCTTTGATTGAGATATTGTGCGTATTAACTTGCATCATTTCATTTAAATTTCTCCATTATTTTGATTTTTTATCCTGTAATAACTTGACGGCAATCAAATTGCGCGGCAATTCCAGAAAAGAAGCGTCTGAATTGCCGCGGGGCTAAAGCCCCTCGCAAAGACGACAATGATTGCGTCCCGCCGTCCAAATTCCCCTCTGTATGGCGTCGTAAACGACGCCTTGGG
>CAZTDA010000206.1:0-4714 GCA_964612155.1 uncultured Eubacteriales bacterium
CGGCGGCAACCGCACCCTCATAAATTGCATCGGCGCGCTTTCCGCCGACCAATATTAACAAGTCGCAGACCTTTGCGGCGTTTTCGCCCAACCGGTAGTTTTCTTTGTCCTCTTTTGCACCCAGTTCCACCATCCCGGGCGTGACGACAATTTTCATGGTGTCAAACCACGAGAGCGCCTCTAGCGCGGCGGCAGCGCCCGTGGGGTTGGAGTTGTAGGCATCGTCGATAATCGTCAGCCCGAACGGGTTTTTGTGCATTTCAAGCCGATGGGCAACCGGTTCGAGCTTGGCGATGGCTCCGACGGTTTTCTTCGGATCAATCCCGAATTCGGCGCAGACCGCGACGGCGGCGAGAATGTTGATCACGTTGTGGCGACCTAATAACTTGGTATGCGCTTCGAACGCGCCTCCCGAGTGATGAACTGTAAATTGAATGCCGTTTTGATCGGCTTGTATGCCGTCCGCCCGAAAATCGAGTCCCTCGGCTTCCAACCCGTATTTGATCGTTTTTGCCCTGCTTCCGTGGGCGGCAATATAGGGGTTGTCGTAATTCAAAAACATCGTCCCGCCGACCTTTTCGACATAATCGGCAAGTTCGAATTTTGTGGAGATAATATTCTCAAGCGAACCCATGGTTTTCAGGTGCTGTTCGCCGATGGCGGAGATCACGCCGAACACCGGATTGGTCAGGCGGCAGAGTTCCGCAATATCCCCGACGCAGGCCGCACCCATCTCGGCGACAAACACCTCGGTGGTGGCCTTGAGCTCATTGTTGACGACTTTGGCAACGCCCATCGGCGTATTAAAACTCTCGGGGGTGATGAGGGTATTGAAGTGTTCGGATAAAAGCCGTCCCAGAATGTATTTGGTGCTCGTTTTTCCGTAGCTGCCCGTGATGCCGATGGTGACGGCGTTGCTGTGCGCCAGTTTTAGCTGTGCCATTTTAAAATATTTGTTGTAAATCATTTTATCAATCGGAGCGTTCAGCGCAAGGGACAGCAGCACCAACAGCGGACCGACCGCACACAGCGAACCGGCAAGGATGATTGCGCCCCGATGCGGAATGAGAAAAAAAGCCCCGATCGCCGCCGCAAGCGGGAAGAATAAAGCCGTGGTAAACAACCGCTTTGCCCGTCCGGTGAAAACCAGCGCCTTTTTGACTTTTTGCACCCTGAAAAGCAATCCGAAAACCCCGAAGATGATTGCCAGCAAACAGGAGGCAAGCGCAAATGAAATGTCTTTATCCGGTCCGATTTCGATTAAAATCGTGACCAGATCGACTGCCGCCAATAAAATGAGGTTCGGGATCAGCTTTTTCAGATTGTGTTTGACCCAGTCGAGATAGCGTACGGCGCGATATGACGAGAGTTGGAGCATGTGCAGATGAAATTTAGTATTGAACACACAGTAAAATCCCATCAGCAGACAGGCGCTTAGGTAAACAATTTTTGCTGTCACATTCATGGCTGCCCTCTCAAAGTGTTAATTTAGGATGAAATACCGCAGCGCCGCCGTGAATTCGGGCAGCTTGCGCAAAAAGGCGTAGTGGTCGCAATCTTTATAGACGATTAGTCCGGCGTCGGGAATCAGCTTTTTCATCTTTTCTCCGTCTGAAAGCGGGGTCGCGGTGTCTTTATCGCCCCAAAAAAGCAGGGTGGGGACGGCAATATTTCTCAATCGGTCTGAAACATCCTGCGAAAGCACCGCAGACATGGTTTTTTTCATCATCGGCGAGGCCTTTTTATAGTCTTCGGAGCCGTACTTGGACGGGTCAAAAATTTTAGAAAACGGTTTACCGATCACGGGGGCGTTTAACAGTTTTTTTCCTGTTTTGAAAAAGAAGCGTTTGATGTAAAATCCGGGTTTATGTTTTGCGGGGATGCCCGTACTGCTGACAAGAACCAGTTTTGAGATGTTTTTGTAACCTCTTCCGGCCAGCGCAAGCGCGGTCTTTCCGCCGTTGGAGTGTCCGACTAAAATCGGTTTTTCAAGTCCGAGCGCTGCGATAAAGTGTTCGGCAAAATCTGCAAAATCGTCGGTGTTAAAAGGTTTTTGGGGTTCTTCGCTCTCGCCGAAGCCCGGCAGGTCGACCGAGATTACGCGGCAGCAGTCGGCGATGCGGTCGGCGACGGGCTTAAATGTACTGCGGTTGACACCCCAGCCGTGCAGAAGCACAACGGGTTTGCCCTCTCCGGCGCTGTCGTATCCGATTTCGAGACCGTCGACCGAAATTTTCATAAGTTCCTCTCAACGCGCAATGATATTTTAGTATATTATACCATGCGTCTGCGTGTCCGTCAACGACGCAGCCGCAAAGCAAATCGGGAATAATTCGACGCAAATCCCGCAAAAGTCCCGCTCTAACCCTTGTTATTTAAATTTTCATCTGTTATAATAAACCTATCATACTGGGGGAGGATGGTTTTCTTGGCTCCCGTTGGAAACAGTATGTTGGTATTATAATCTTGAGCGCAGAATTTTGCGGGCGGATCAAAATCGGTTCGTTTGTAAGCGAATGGAGGAAAACCCTGTTATGGCAAATAGTACGGAGGCAAATAAACAGACAAAACAGATTCTGTTTTCGTTGTTTGACGAGGGCAGCGTCATGGAGATCGGGGCACTTGCGGCCGGCGGCGAAAGCGGCGTGTTGGCGGCATGGGGCACTGCAGACGGCAATCCCGTGTTTGCGTTCGCGCAGGACAGCGGGACACTCGGCGGCGCGTTCGGCACGGCAGCGTCTGAAAAAATCGGCAAGGTCTATGATCTTGCGGCCAAAAACGGCGCTCCTGTTGTCGGGATTTTTGACAGCAAAGGCGTTCGGATGGGCGAGGGTGCACAAGCGCTTTCGGCGCTCGGAAAATTCATGAACAGCGCCAACACTTTGTCGGGCGTGGTTCCGCAGATCGCGGTTGTCACCGGCACCTGCGGCGGCTCAATGGCGATGATCGCCGGATGCGCCGACACATTGATTCTGTGCGAAGATGCCCAGATGTTTTTAACGCCGGACGACTTGATCAAAGCAGCGAACCCCGATTATAAACCCGTCAAGAGCAGCGTAACCGCAGCCAAAAACGGCACGGCGGCGCTGGTTGCAAAAGATGCGCTTGCGGCGGTTGCAGCAGCAAAGAAACTGCTTTCCTATCTCCCGTCCAACAATCTCGATGCACCTCCGATTTTTGATTTTACCGAACCCGTTGAAGGCATTATCGACGCTGACAGCTTCTTTGAGCTTTATCCCGAATACGGTACGACCGCCAAGGTCGGATTTGCCACCGTCGGCGGCCAAAGCGTGGGTTTGGTCTGTACTGCCAAGGACGACAAGGGTTATATCCACAGCTGCGGCGCAAAAAAGATCGCACGTTTTGTGCGGCTTTGCGACGCCTATTCGATTCCGGTGGTCTCTTTAATCGATACCGACGGATTTGCCCCCTGCGGCGACAGTGAAGCCAAGGGCGCGATCATGAGCGCGGCGGTGTTGTCTCAGGCCTACGCCGAGGCGACCTGCGCCAAAGTCTCAATCGTCACCGGCAAAGCCATCGGTCCCGTCTATATCGCAACCTGCGGCAAATCGGCCAACGCCGACACGGTGTTCGCCTATGAAAACGCCGTTATCAGCCCGGTCAATCCCGACGCGGTTTTGATTGTCAACGATCCGCAGCTGCTCGACGGCACCAAGAGTGAAGAAGAGCGCAAAGCGGTTTATGCGGCTTATGCCCAAGACAAGCTCGGCGCAAAAGCGGCGGCTTCGTCCGGTTTGGTGGACGCCGTCGTGACCCCCGAAACCGTCCGCGCACAGGTGCTTTCGGCACTGTCAATGCTCTCGGGCAAACGGGTCAGCCGCATGCCCAAAAAGCATGTCGCCAATTTGTTATAATCAGTCGGATATCCGATTGTCAATACAATATCCAATTTAAGTGAATGAATAAATCAAGGAGAAAATGACATGAAAAACCTGAAGATAACCGTCAACGGAAAAACCTATGACGTAGCCGTCGAAGAAGTCGGTACCACCGGCGCGGTGGCTGCCGCCGCAGCTCCTGTTGCTGCACCTGCACCGGTAGTGGCAGCCCCTGTTGCCGCCCCGGCACCCGCCGCGGCACCCGCACCCGCACCCGCTGCAGCACCCGCTCCGGCAGCGGTTTCCGGCGGAAAACCGGTTCTTTGCCCGATGCCCGGAACCATTGTCAACGTGCTTGTCAAAGCCGGTGACGCTGTAAAAAAGGGCACCGTGCTGTTGATTCTCGAAGCCATGAAGATGGAAAACGAAATTCAGGCAGCCGCAGACGGCACCGTCGCAAGCGTCAATGTGAGAAAAGGCGATACAGTCAACGCAGACGACGTCCTGCTCACCATCGCGTAAGCGCCGAAAGGAAGATATTCATGGCAAAAAAAATACTGATTACCGATCTGACCCTGCGCGACGCTCATCAATCGCTTCTTGCGACCCGTATGAGCATCGATGAGATGCTCCCGATTATGGAGCAGATGGATAAAGTCGGCTTTTATTCCTTGGAGTGCTGGGGCGGCGCAACTTTTGACGCCTGCTTGCGGTTCTTGAACGAAGACCCGTGGGATCGTCTGCGCATCATGCGCAAAAAGATGCCCAACACCAAACTGCAGATGCTTTTCCGCGGTCAAAACATGCTGGGTTACCGGCATTATGCCGATGATGTGGTCGAGTATTTTGTCCAGAAGTGCGTTGCCAACGGCATT
>CAZTDA010000207.1:0-4711 GCA_964612155.1 uncultured Eubacteriales bacterium
GGATTAACAAAAACATCAGCAGCACTGTAAATTTCGGCAAGTGCTGTTTGATTTTGGGTACGCCTGATCGTAAGGATAATGGGCGGGAGTTGCTTTTCTGTATTTTCGCCGGTGCCGACAAGAACGATTTTATATTTCCGGCAATCAAGCCGTTTGGATAATTCAATAAAGACATCAAGCCCTTTTCGATATCCCCAGATATCGGCAACCCCGAGGACGATGAATTTTCCCTCGAGTTCGTGCTTTTTGCGGAAGTCGCTCGAAACCGGCTTAAAAATATTTAAGTCGATAGCATTTTGAATCACACGAGTTGGATATACCTTGAGATACGATTGTTTTACCAGACCCGCAAGCCATTGCGAGGGTGTTACAATCGTCATATTTGAAATTCCCGTGAACCACTTCTTTTTCAATTTATAAAGCGATTTCGATTGGTCAATGCACGATTCGGGATAATTGCGGTACTGCGGGCAATGGTAACAACCTGTTATCCATTTGTCACATTTCGCAAGGACAAAATGGGGGCATTTACCGGTAAAAGCCCAGCAGTCGTGCAGTGTCCAAACAACGGGTACGCCGCTCTTTTTGAGATAGCGAAACAACGATGGGAAATACGTACAAAATTGATGCAGATTATGCAGATGAATGATGTCCGGCCGGTATTTTTTTAAATCCGAGATTAGCGAACGTGTTCCGAAATAAGAAAAGCAGCCGTTAAAACCGGTGATGCGTGCGATAAAAAAGTGCAGTCCGTTTTCGAACCAGGTCCCGAAATACTTGTGCCCGAAAGGAGCGGGCGGTCTTTTAGAATAAAAAAAGCTGAACGTATGGGTGGAATAGGTGCGCGCCTCCATACCCTCTTTTCGGGCGCAGTCCGCAATATTGCGCATGATTTTCCCTGTGCTTCCGAACGAAGTCATATTGATTTCGGCTATGCGCATAAACAGCTCCTTTTACCTATAATTTATTGACTGACTTTCAATAATTTTATGAAATTGAGGATTCTTTCAGATTGAACAATGTTGTTTTTATTTTTAATAATAAATTCCCTTGCGGCTGCACCTTTTGCGTCTAATACTGCCTTGGGCGTTGAAAAAATTTCTTTTAACTTGTTACAAACCCCGTCGGTATTTTCGCGGTCTATGGTATAGACATAGTCGAAATATTCGTCAGGTATTCCCGGTAGTTTTGTCATTAAAACAGGAACACCGCTTGCCATATATTCAAATGTTTTCGACGGGAAGGAATATTCGCAAAAACGCTGACCCGAGGGCCTCGGATTTACCAACAATGCAGCCCGGCTTTGTGCTTGGACGAGCTCTTTGTTTGTGACACATCCCATGTATTTGATCTGCGGATGTTTTTGTCCGATTTCGGTAATGGTCGGGGCGAGTTCTCCGGTGCCGTAAAAATGCAGTTCACAGTCGGGAATATTCGCTTTTAAAAAACCGTTTATTAAATATTCGAGTCCTGCTTCTTCTCTCCATAACGCCCCGCCGTAAATGCAGACAGCGGGACTGTTTTCATTTCTTTGCGGGAGCGGTGTATCTGCAACAGAACAGCCCTCCATTACCATATAGGGGCGGTTCTTTGGATTTACAATCTCATTCATTTTATCAGTCATTAGAATATAAGCGGCAAAACGCTTCATACAGCGGGCATTTATTTGCATGTAAAGGTTCATACTGCCGCCGCACATCACTTCGGGGACATCGGTCACGATGGCGACTGCCGGAATTTTATACTTGTCCGATAAGTGTCGTGCGGCGAGGGCGATAGACGGAGATATGGCATCACAGAGTATAAACTCAGGGCGAAATTTACGAATGATTTGATCGCCTTCCTGAATCAATAACTTCAAATTATAAAATTTTCGCAGTTTTCCTTGATGATTTTCGATGCAAATGTACCGGGTGTTTCCTTCGGTCTGTTCAATGCGTTCGGCGAGTCGGTCGATGTAGGTCAGCGCCGAGAGAGAAACAACTTGAGTTTTTTGCGATAACCCTTCAATGAGATTATAATTAAACTTCTGTACCTGATAACCCGAATTTATCAACTCTGCGTTAAATTGTCGGTCATAAATTTGATAGGATGTTCCTGCACTTAGATAAAGAAGCATTACAAAATCTCACTTTCTTATGTTGTCTCAGTAAACATGTAACGCATTTTGTTATTGGGAAAAGGGGTTCTCATATTTCCGATTATACTGTGCTACTACAAAAAAAGCAACAAATGGATAAACAAACGAAAAGACCTTGGACGTTTTTCCAAGGCCCTAAAGCTAACGATTATAATTTAAACTCATCTTCTGTGTGCCCTTGCAGAATACGCGGCGGTTTGGGCACCCTCAGCAGGGGATCGTATTGAAAACGCATACAGGCGGTTTTACCGCGCTTTTCAACGCGTTGTCTGCATTCGGAATCTTTGGTGCCGTATACGCAATAAGTACAATTCGGAACAATTCTTTTTTCTTCGGTTTTCATTGCTGCTTCCATCCTTTATTTTCACGGTTGTGTACCGGAATGATACGAAACATTATTATAAGCAAGGCGACGGTCTTTTATTTACCGTTGTCATTATAACGCTTTCTCATTAAATTTGCAAGGGAGAGAACAAAACCGCTGAATACCAAAAGGAGCGCTGACGGGATTTGATTTTGGCGTACGGCGGCAAATGCCTCGGCGGCATTTTGTTGAATTTCGACGGGGAAAAGAACAAAAAACAATGCGGCGAATCCAGCGGAGAGCAGCGCATGCAAAACGCGGAATAAAAACAGTTTCTTTAAACCGAAAAAACCGGAAGAGAAGAATGCGATTTGTATCATCACCGAGATACCGCCGAAGCCGAGGACTGCCGCGCAGAGCGGCAATGAGCCGGTTTTACAGACAGCGCTGACGCCGCCCATGACCTCAAACAGCGCCGAGAGAATCATTTCTCCCCCGCCGATGATTTTAAAGAGCACCGAGACCGCCGCGCACGAAAGCGCAATGGCGGTACAGGCGATCAAAGACGCGCTTGCCGCATTTGAAATTGAATCGCAGAATGCGACCGTCAATGAATGATATTTCCTTTGCGTGTTCAATACCTCGGAATCAGAGGTTTTTTTACGACAAAACAAAGAGAGTACGGCGGAGGCCGTCCAACCTGCCAACAGCAATAAAAAACCCGCTTTAACACTGCCCAACAGCGTGCCCCCGACTGCACCGACCGCAAAGGCGGGACCCGGATTGACGCAAAATCCCATCAGACGCCCCGCTTCTTCTTTGCTTAAAGCACCTCGCTCAATCTGCTTTTTGGCGGCGATTGCACCCGACGGATATCCGCCCATAAATCCTGAAACGAGCACGATTGCGGCACTGTCTCCGACCCGAAAAAAACGGCAGAGCGGAGATAAAATTTTGCGAAACACCGCTTCGGCTCGGGTCTCGGCGATGAAAAAGACAAGGAAGTACATCGGCAGCATTGCAGGGATGAACAAACCTGCCGCCAACGTTAAACCGTGGGTAATCCCCGAGGCGGTCTGGCGCGGATAAGCGGCAAGCAGTACTGCGCAGGCGATACAGGCGATAAAGATTAAAAAGGTCTTGAGTCGATGTTTCATTCAATCACCGATGCAAGTATATTTGTAATCGGGCACAAACTTGACAACCATTTCGTTGACACCTTTGAACATCTATGTTAAAATCACGGATACAATACAGTGGAAACAGTGGAAACACGAAAAAGACGCTAATTGATTCGCAGCGGATGTTGAGGAATAACAAGGAAATGCGGTGAGTGTTTTGAAAAAAGCGATACCCAACCGGAGTGCGGAAAAGCTCTCTTTTTTAATTTTTATCCCTTGTTTATTGATCGGGCAAGCCCTTGATAACGATATATGGTTTTTGTTAAACAGCGGCAGATATGTTTTACAAAATGGTTTTCCGACGGTAGAGCCGTTTACGATTCACCAAGGCCTGTCCTTTGTGATGCAGCAATGGCTTTCGGCTTCGCTGTTTTGGACGGTATACAGCAAGCTCGGCACGATCGGACTGTTCGCGCTTGTCATTCTGTTTTATGGGTTGATTGTCTATACCATCTATAAAATATGTATGTTGATCTCGCAAAAAAATTTTATTGTCTCATTTACCGTCACGCTTGCCGTCGGGATTTTAATCAGTTTTTTCATGCAGACGAGACCGTTTATCATTTCAACGCTTTTCATTGTTTTGGAAGTTTTTTTGCTTGAAAGCTTCATTCAAAAAGGAAAACAGGCATATCTTTATTTTTTACCGCTGTTGTCACTGCTTGAGGTGAATTTTCATGCCTCAATGTGGCCGTTGCTTTTTGTCATTTTGATACCGTATTGGGTTGATTCATTTAAATTCCGTTTATGGTCAATCGAGGGGCAGGGTTACGCCAAAAAGCCGCTTTTAATCGTCTCGTTGTTGATGTTGGCGGCGGGATTTGTCAACCCGTACGGGCTTGACGCCATGCTTTATTTGTTTCATTCATACGGTTATCCCGAGATCAGCAGTTCGATTCAAGAAATGCTGCCTGCCAATATCAATAGCACGTTCGGTAAAATTATTTTCGGCAGCATGTTGATTGTGGTGCTGGTTTACGGGTTGTATAAAAAGGGCAACACCAAACTCAGATACATACTGCTTACCTTGGGAATGGCGTTCCTTACACTGTCATCCATACGGGGGTTTTTGTTCTTCGCCATATT
>CAZTDA010000208.1:0-4710 GCA_964612155.1 uncultured Eubacteriales bacterium
GCCGGGGCACGTCGACTTCACCGTTGAAGTCGAGCGCTCGCTTCGCGTACTCGACGGGTCGGTGACGGTCTTCTGTGCCAAGGGCGGCGTTGAGCCGCAGTCCGAAACCGTCTGGCGTCAGGCGGATAAGTATAAAGTTCCGCGCATGGCGTATGTCAACAAAATGGACATCACAGGCGCTGACTTTTATCGCGTCATCAGCATGATGAAAGACCGCTTGAAATGCAACGCGGTTCCGATTCAGCTTCCGATCGGCAAGGAAGAGAATTTTGCCGGTCTGGTTGATCTGCTCGAGATGCAGGCCTATGTCTACACCAATGAGCGCGGCACGGATATTAAAACCGAGCCGATTCCGGATCATATGAAAGAGCTGTGCGAGGAATACCATGCCAAACTCCTTGAGACTGTCGCCGTCACCGACGACCATTTGATGGAGAAGTTCCTGTGCGGTGAACCCCTTGAGATTGATGAAATCAAAAAGGCAATTCGAAAAGCGACCATTCAAAACATCATGGTTCCGGTGGTCTGCGGAACGTCCTATAAAAATAAAGGCGTTCAAAAAATGCTCGACGCGGTGGTGGACTATATGCCCGCCCCGACCGACATCGAGTCCATCAAGGGTGTCAATCCCAAAACCGATGAAGAAGAACTCAGACATTCGTCCGACAGTGAGCCGTTTTCTGCGCTTGCATTCAAGATCGCGACCGACCCGTTTGTCGGAAAGCTCTGTTTCTTCCGTGTCTATTCCGGTACTATTGATGCCGGAAGCGCTGTTTATAACAGCTCCAAGGATAACAACGAGCGCATCGGCCGCATCGTGATGATGCACGCCAACGACCGTACCGATATCGAGACCTGCTATGCGGGTGATATCGCGGCGGCAGTGGGTTTGCGCAACACCACCACCGGCGACACGCTCTGCGATCCAAAACACCCGGTTATCCTTGAGTCAATGGAGTTCCCCGAGCCGGTTATCCGGGTCGCTATCGAACCCAGAACCAAGGCCGGTCAGGAAAAGATGGGCATCGCCCTTTCCAAACTTGCGGAGGAAGACCCGACCTTCAGAACTTATACGGATGAAGAAACAGGTCAAACCATTATCGCAGGAATGGGCGAACTCCACCTTGAGATCATCGTCGACCGCTTGCTGCGTGAATTTAAGGTCGAAGCCAATGTGGGCAAACCGCAGGTCGCTTATCGCGAAACCGTGCGCAAACCATCGCAGGCCGATACCAAGTATGCGCGCCAATCGGGCGGACACGGCCAATACGGCCATGTCAAGATCAAGTTGGAACCGAACGAGGCCGGAAAAGGTTTCGAATTTGTCAATGCCATCACGGGCGGCGTGATTCCCAAGGAGTTTATCGAACCGGCCCGTCAGGGTATTGTCGGTGCGATGCAGGCGGGCGTTTTGGCCGGATATCCGGTCGTGGACGTCAAAGTCACATTGTACGACGGTTCGTTCCACGAGGTTGACTCGTCCGAACTCGCGTTTAAAATTGCCGGTTCAATGGCGTTTAAAGACGCGATGGCAAAAGCCGATCCGGTGCTGCTTGAGCCGATTATGAAAGTTTCGGTCACCGTTCCGGAGGATTATCTGGGCGATATTCTCGGCGACTTGCAAAGCCGCCGCGGTCAGATTCAGAGTATTGACGATATGTCAGGCGCAAAACAGGTAAATTCGCTGGTGCCGCTTTCCGAAATGTTCGGTTATGCGACCGATATGCGTTCCAAGACCCAGGGTCGCGGACATTACACCATGGAGCCCTGCCATTATGCCGAAATTCCGAAATCTGTGTCCGAGACCATCCTGACCAAGCGCGGAGCCCGTAATTCTTAAAAAACCACCCGATAAGCAGCAGTTTTGGATAAAACTATTGCAAAAGCGAAAAAATATGTTAAAATATCATTCGTAACCAATTTAGGAGGAGAGTACAATGGGAAAAGCAAAATTCGAGCGCACAAAGCCCCACGTAAACATTGGTACCATCGGTCACATTGACCATGGTAAGACCACTTTGACCGCAGCAATTACAAAGGTCCTTGCGATGGCAGGCGGCGCCCAGTTCATGGCATATGACCAGATCGACAATGCTCCGGAAGAAAAAGCCCGCGGCATCACGATCAATACCCGTCACGTCGAATATCAGACCGAAGCACGTCACTATGCACACGTCGACTGCCCGGGGCATGCCGACTATATTAAAAACATGATCACCGGCGCAGCTCAGATGGACGGCGCGATTCTTGTTATCGCAGCGACCGACGGCCCGATGACCCAGACCAAAGAGCACTTGCTGCTCGCGCGTCAGGTCGGCGTTCCGTTTATCGTTGTCTTTATGAACAAAACCGATATGGTCGACGATCCCGAGTTGATCGAACTCGTCGAGATGGAAATCCGCGAGACCCTCAGCTACTACGAGTTCCCGGGCGATGATGTTCCGATCGTCAAGGGTTCTGCGAGAAACGCTCTCGAGAGCAAAGCAACCGATCCCAACGCACCCGAATACGCCTGCATCCATGAACTGATGAAGGCCGTTGACGAGTATATCCCGACCCCGGCCAGAAAGTCGGATCTGCCCTTCCTGATGCCGGTTGAAGACGTCTTCACCATCACCGGACGCGGCACCGTCGCGACAGGCAGAGTTGAGCGCGGCACCATTAAAATCGGCGACACCGTCGAAATCGTCGGTCTGTCTGAAGAGACAAAGACCACGGTTGCCACAGGCCTTGAGATGTTCCGCAAGACGCTGGACTTCGCTCAGGCCGGTGAAAACGTCGGCGCTCTTCTGCGTGGTGTTCAACGTGCCGAGATCGAGCGCGGACAGGTTCTGTGCAAACCGGGCTCCATCAAGCCGCACACCAAGTTCAAGGCGCAGGTTTACGTTCTGACCAAGGAAGAGGGCGGCCGTCATACCGCGTTCTTTAACAACTATCGTCCGCAGTTCTATTTCAGAACAACCGACGTTACCGGCGTCATCAATCTGCCGGAAGGCGTTGAAATGTGCATGCCCGGCGACCATGTCGAGATGCTCGTTGAACTGATCACCCCGATCGCAATCGAAAAGGGTCTGCGCTTCGCGATCCGCGAAGGCGGCAGAACTGTCGGCTCGGGCTCCGTTACCGAAATCGACGAATAATTCCTACATGTAGGCATAAGGACAGAGGTGCAAAAGCACCTCTGTTTTTTATTTTACAAAATTTCCGTCGTTTGAAAGAAAACAGGTGCGTTGATTGTTATATCTATTAGGGCTATAAATGAAAGGGGAATATGATTATGGTAAAAAGGGGTATCTTGATTTTCATGATCGCTTTGTTAATGTGTGTTTTTACGGCGGGATGTGCAAAGAGTGATGCAGACAGAATCACCGGGACATGGGATTATCGGATCACAGATCAAAACGCTACGGTTTATTTAAACTATGTATTTGAAAAGGACGGAACGGGAAACTGTTGGTCTGTTCATATGAAGAATTCTATGCAAGGCGATTTTGAATATCTGTTAGGTGAAAACAGAACCTTGTCATTTACTTATCCGAACGGCATCGTCATAAAAGGCGAGTATGCGTTTAATGAGGATTACACTGCTCTGACACTGACCATGGACGGCGTGAGTTATAAACTGCAAAAAGCAAAAACTGAGAAGGTAGGATGATTTATGAAGAAAGCAATATCATTCGCTGCGGTATTACTGATGCTGATCTCATGTTTAGTCGGGTGCACGGACAGCAATGCAAAAAGAATCGTCGGGACATGGGAATACCGTTCAGACAGTCAATTTTCGCCACTGTATCAAAAATATGTATTTGAGAAAGGCGGTACGGGAAATTATCAAAAAACCGGTATGATTGCACCGAGAGAATATAATTATACAATTGATGAAGACGGCAAATTATCGATTACCCGGAATGACGGATTTACGGAAGAGGGTTCTTATATCTTTAATGAAGATTATACTGTTTTGACGATTACGTTCAACAGCAAGACCTATGATTATAGAAGAGCAAAATAAGTAGTATAAGTAAATATTTAACATAAAAGTGAAAGATTTTTCTCCTTTGGATTGTAGACAGAGTGAAAGGCGGTGACGAGATGCTGATTGACGAGGCATATGAAAAATACTTCGGTGTGATTTATAAGACCTGCATGATGTATCTCAAAAACCCCGCCGACGCGGAGGATGCGGTCTCGGAGACCTTTTTGAAGCTGATCAGGCAAAAAGAGCCGTTTGAGAGCGAAGAACATCTGCGCCGCTGGCTGTTTGTCACCGCCAAAAACGACTGCAAAAACCGCCTTTCCCATTGGTGGCGGAAAAGCAGAGCGGATTCGGAAGCGCTCGAGACCGCAGAGTCGGAAAGTGAATACGGCGAAACGCTGCACTTGCTGTTGGAGTTGCCGGTAAAGTACCGGGAGGCATTGACTTTCGTGTACATACTGGGCTACAGCGGCAGCGAAGCGGCAAAAATGCTCTCGTTGAACGAGAGCACACTGTATACCCGGCTCAAACGCGGGCGGGAGCTTTTGAAGCTCGAAATTGTGTCCTGAGGAGGGATAGTTTATGAAACAAAAAGAACTTGCGAATGCGTTTGACCTGTTGGAACCAACGCAGGAGATCAAATACAAGATTAAAAATACAATCAACTCAAAAACAGAGAGCAGAAAACCGTTTTTTAAGCGATCGGTTTCGGCGATGTTCAGCGTGATTTTAGC
>CAZTDA010000209.1:0-4675 GCA_964612155.1 uncultured Eubacteriales bacterium
CCCCGTAGGGCGGAATGCCCACATCCTGCCGTCAAATTTACTTATCCAAATAAAATGTCTATGTAAAATACTGTCGATATAAGTCGATTTTTTCACATGTAATATATTGTAATTTTATAGATTAATGTGGTATAATTTGTTATAGATATATTTTGAATTTGAGGAGTGATTATATGATTTTAACAAAAGCCTACCTAAGGGAAATATCATCACAAAGAAATCTTAGATTTGACTCACAACAACAAACAGTTTTAAACGAAAACCAACGAATATTTAAATCAAATACGATTTATGATCTTTTCATTTCACATAGTTCCTTAGATAAGGATTTAGTGATTTCTTTAGTTGATCTATTTAATAAATGTAATTACAGTGTGTATGTAGATTGGATAAATGATCCTCAACTTGATAGAAGCCAAGTAAACAAGTATACAGCTAATACTCTAAGATCTCGAATGAATTCATGTAAAGGATTAGCTTACATAGCAACCAGCAATTCTTCAAACTCTAAATGGTGTCCTTGGGAGCTAGGTTATGAAGATGGAAAAACAGGGCGTTGTGCAATATTACCTGTTTTAGATACCTCTTATGCATTTAAGGGACAAGAATACTTAGGATTATATCCTTATCTTGATTACGATAAAAATACAAATAGCAGTAGGGACGATTTTTGGGTTAATGATCCCGACGATCCCTCGTATTATATTAACTTATATTCGTGGTTAAATGGATCAAATCCAATTTAACATTAAATTAAAAAAATGAATAATAAAGAAGTTTTAGAAAAAGAAATAGACCTCATCCAATCCTGCATAAATCGAATGTCTCAAAGTTCTTTCATGGTAAAAGGATGGATTATTTCCCTTGTTACCATTACTTTAGCATTATTACCAGAAACAATTAATGTTGATATTAAAATGCTGTGCATTCCAATTTTCTTAGCAACATTATGTTTTTGGTATTTAAATGCTTTCTTCTTAAAAATAGAAAAACTCTACCGGTGGAAATATGAATGGGTAATTAATAATCGGCAAAATACACTTGACTATGCTTATGACTTAAATTCACACAACAGCAAAATGTGGATTGAGCATACAAAAGAGCCGAAAATCATATGCGTTATGTGGTCTCCAACCATATGGCCTATTTATACATTAATTATTTTAATCACTTTATTCGTTTTTCTTAACTCATTTTTTAATTGGATATAAACAAATTCGAAAGGAATGATTATTATGACTGAAGTAAAAAACATCAAAGGAACTGTAGACAATTATCCTAAGAACGGATATTACACATGGAAAGAGTTTTGGGAAGACAAAAAAGGACGTAAATTCTCTACTTGTTCGTGTTGTAATGGTCGTGCTGAGGTTGGTGCACATGTGATTAAGGTATCTTATAGCAATAGATGGTATATTGTACCTTTATGCAGAAGCTGTAACCAGAAGGAAACATCTTTCATGGTTAGAGACGCAGATTTGGAACCTGTAATTGAATAAATTATTTAATATTTGCCCTAATCCCTCGGCACAAACGACAGGTCGTTAAAATCATAAACCCGATTATAGTTCTTGGTCTCAGGGTCCTTGACGACCGCCGAGCGATAGGTGGACAGCAGATTGACGATCTCGTAGACGTCAATCCAAATCTCGGCCAAACAGTCCTTTTGCGACTCGTCAAAAATCAGCTGCATCCCGAAATGCAGATGCGTCGTATTCATGCCGTTCACATTCTCTTTGCGGCTGTACCCGGTTCGGCCCATATAGCCGATCACATCGCCCGCCTCGACCTTGGAGCCGACCGCGAGCCCGGTTTTATAGGGGAAATCCTTGCGCATGTGCGCATAATAATAATACCGATGGGAGTCGAGCGACCGGATGCCGATGCGCCAGCCGCCGTACTGGTTCCAGCCCATCTCCTCGATCACGCCGCTCTCAACGGCGATAATCGGCGTGCCAACCGACCCGATCATATCGTTGCCGAGGTGCTTGCGCGAAAAACCGTAGCCGCGCCCGGTGCCGAAATCGTCATAATGCCCGTAATAAAACCCCTTGGCAATCGGCGAAAACACTTTAACGCCGTATTTTTGCTCCCAGTGCTTGCCCTGCCCGTCCGCATTCGGCACCTCAATTTCATAATGCCCCACAAATCCGCCGAGCACCGCGGAGAACGCCTCGAGATAATAATCGTAATATTTCATCTTCTCGGTCAGCTCCGACATCGATGCGCCTGCATTCAACTTGGCGGCCAGATCGTCAAGCTGCTTGTTTTTATAACTGCCGAAATTGTTGCCGTTTTTCGCAGCCAGATACGCCAGCATCTCAATGAAATTCAACTGTATTTCTTTATCCTGCGAGGCAATGTCGAGCGCAATGGCCTTTTTCATCGCCGAGGCGGGTACCTTAAAATCCACCCACTTAATAAACTTTTTCGGGGCTGCGCTCTCCCCCACCGTAATCTGTTCGCCCAAACCCGCAAGGTCTCCATCCTCAGACGGAATGGCGCTCACCGGAAAAGCCGACAGCGAAAAAAGCGTGGATATGATTAAAGTATAAATCACGATATATTTCAATTTAAAAACCGATTTTTGCAAATGCATATGGTTGTTTATCTCCCGTAATAAAATGCCGCTGTCGGTTAAAAAATAAGCAGCGGTGTCAAAGTGATACAATATAGTATTTCAGTTCCGGTTTCGGTCAACCGTTAAAATATTTAACAAGTTCTTTGACAAAATTTCCGCCCGATTTTAGAAACGAATTGAGCGGCTTCTATTTAATTCCAAAATTTTTATGGTATAATCCGTTCATATACTCAATCAAAAAAAGGCGGAAACTAAAATGGTTCAAATTATAAACGCGACAAATGAAGAGCGAGATCAGATCCGTCAGGCGTTAATCCGCTTCAACAGTACAAAAATACCTTATAAACCGGAACATCCCTATTTACAGATCAATCGGTGTATCAAAAACGGCGATGAGGTTGTCGGCGGGATTTTGGCGGAAATGTTTTGGGGTGTTTTATCGATTGAAATTTTATGGGTCAAAGAGGACTGCCGCAATCGGGGTTATGCATCTGCATTAGTTGCGGATGTCGAAAGGATCGCAAAAGAAAACAACTGCAAGATTGCCCATTTAGACACCTTTGATTTTCAGGCAAGGGGCTTTTATGAAAAGCTCGGATACACCGTTTTCGGTGTCTTAGAGAATTGTCCCGAAGATCACAGCCGGTATTATATGTCGAAGAAGCTTGTGTGATCTGTTGATACCTTCTTCTAAAATGCCGCCCGATTTTACTGTAAATAAAAAAAGACCTTTCGGACGCCGATTTTTCCCGTAAAAAGAATGTTCGCCCGGGGAAAAATCCTCGGGCGAGAAGCGTGAAAGGAGAACAACAAAAAACTCATGTGACGGCCCGCATGAAAGCCGTCGGGGCAGCGCGGGTACACAACCCCTTTGAAGATATATTAACACAGGCACCGTATACAAAAAGTATAAATATCGTGTATGTATCGTGTAAATCTTGCACTTTTCAAAAATATTTTCATAATTCTTTTGAAAATTTTCTAAGGGAACCTCTGAAAATTCATTTCCGTAATCAAAAAATGGCTAATCCATGAGCTTTCATATCTAATTTAAATGTTTTTAGAGATTCCCTTAGTTTCCTCGGTTATAAAAGTCAATTTTGTTATCAATGATCGCCGTGGTCTCTTCCGCCCAGGAATAACTGGTCATATATCTGCCGTCATACATCGCAATGGCCTCGGCGTCACCGTCCATCAGTCGGTAGTAATCGCAGATGAATTTTTGCGTATCCACGGCCTTGGCGTTGCGCCCGTCAATCAAAATATCCTCAATACCATGCTCGGCAAGGGTCTGCCGCAGGTTCATCACCGCGCGCCGCAGATAGGAGCCGATGGTGTCGTTATAAAGTTTATCCTCCCACAAATACCCCGTGATCTGTTCGCCGGTCAGTGTCGAACCCCGCCGGTCGACCAACAACGCCAACAGCTCCTTGGATTTTGCGTTTTTAAAATAGATCGGCAGGTCGTTGACAAATACGTCGAATTCCCCGAACGTGCGCACAAAAATCGGACTGACCGAATATTTCGCAATCGCCCGCGCGGTCTCGATGGCCTTTGCCATGCGCTCCTTGCTGCACGGTTTTAAAATATATGCGGTCGCGTTCACCCCGAACGCTTCAAGCGCATAATTGTCGTATCCGGTGGAATAGATCAACGCGGTCTCGGGATGCTGCCTCTTAATTTGCGCGCCCAGTTCAATGCCGTTCATCACGGGCATCTCAATGTCCAAAATTGCAGCATCGGCCGATTCTTTTGCCAAAAAATCCAAACATTCTTTGGGGTCGGTAAATTTTCCGATCACCTCGATATTCGGAAATTCCCCGCACACCATCTCGGTATGCGATAAAATCCACGGCTCGTCATCCACAATGACCATTCTCAGCTTTGACATTTCGGATTATGTCCATCCTTTCGCAATTTAGGTAATGTTCAATCAAAGGTCTTCTTTGGGCATGATGATTCGAACTGCCGTGCCCTCGCCCGGTTTACTGTTAATCTCAAGTCGGCCTTTGCTGATGGTACGCAGCCGGTATTCGATGTTTTTTAAACCGACAGACATGGCGTTATCGATTTTTTCCGGCAAAAATCCCACGC
>CAZTDA010000210.1:0-4663 GCA_964612155.1 uncultured Eubacteriales bacterium
TGTCGCTGGGTTCCATATCGCTGTTGATGTAGTTGGAGAAATACGGGGTGCCGTACTTGGCGGTCATCTCGAACAGCAGTTTGTTGTTTTCGGTATCGGACCAGTCGAAGTCACGGGTGATGGAATAAGTGGGGATCGGGTATTGGAAGCCACGACCGTTGGCGTCGCCCTCGATCATAATTTCGATAAACGCCTTATTGACCATGTCCATCTCTGCTTTGCAATCTTTATATTTAAAGTCCATCTCTTTACCGCCGACAATGGCGTTCAGCTCGGCGAGGTCGTTCGGGACTGTCCAGTCGAGCGTGATGTTGGAGAAAGGTGCCTGTGTGCCCCAACGGCTGGGTGTGTTGACACCGAAAATGAAGGACTCGATGCACTTTTTAACATCGCGGTATTGGAGATTGTCGGCTTTGATAAACGGCGCAAGGTAGGTATCGAACGAGGAGAACGCCTGTGCGCCTGCCCATTCGTTTTGCATGATGCCTAAAAAGTTGACCATCTGGTTGCACAGTGTGGCAAGGTGGCTGGCCGGAGAAGAAGTGATTTTGCCCGGGATGCCACCGAGACCTTCTTTGATCAGCTGACGCAAAGACCAACCGGCACAATAGCCGGTGAGCATCGAGAGGTCGTGAATGTGCATATCGCCGTTTTTATGGGCGCTGCCGATCTCTTCGTCGTAAATTTCGGACAGCCAATAGTTGGCCGTGATCGCACCGGAATTGCTTAAAATCAAGCCGCCGACCGAATAGGTGACGGTGGAATTTTCTTTGACGCGCCAGTCGGTGGATTTAACGTAGCTGTCGACAAGCTCTTTGTAGTCCAAAATCGAGGACTTCATATTGCGGATCTTTTCGCGCTGTTTACGATAGAGGATGTAGCACTTGGCGACATCATCATAACCCGATTTGATCAGCACCGTTTCGACACTGTCCTGAATGTCTTCGACGCTGACTTTTCCGTCTTTAATCTTGGACTCGTAGTCCGCCGTAACTTTTAAAGCCAGCAGGTCGATGATGTCGGAATTGTATTGCTTGTTCTGAGCCTCAAAGGCCTTGGTGATTGCTGCCGATATTTTGGAAATATTGAATTCGACAACTTTCCCGTCTCTTTTGATAACCTGATACATGGCTTTACTCCTTTAAATAAATTGACGTTCGGGCGAACCGTGAAAATAGAATAGCATAGGTATTTACACTTGTCAATACCTTAAACACAATATATTGAAATATTTTTTATTTATACCACTATATATAGATTTTAGCGAATTTCTCGTAATTCGGAAGACGGAACATACTTTTTCATGATCTCCAGGAAACCGTTCAGCTCTGACCGTTCAAAGCCGGACAGACCCTCGCCGATTATATTTCCCGAATCGCAGAAATTTTGCAGGTACCATTTGGTATGCGGGCTTTGAATCCATTTACCCATTTCGGCAAAATCCTCCCGGGTATGAAACTGCCGCACGGCGGTAGTTCGAAATTCAAAATCGATCACACCGGACTTTAAATAGTCCACGCTTTGCTTGACAGCGGGCAAAAAATAATTATCAATACCGACAGTCACAGCATACTTTGCAGGCGAGTTTTTGATGTCCATTGCGACATAATCGATATTGCCGCTCTCGACCAATTCTTTTAACCGTTCGGGAAAAGCGCCGTTGGTGTCAATTTTAACGGCATATCCGAGGCCTTTGACTTCCCCGGCAAAACGGATGATGTCCTTTTGCAAAAGCGGCTCCCCGCCGGTGATGCACACGCCGTCGAGCAGGTTTGTGCGCTTTTTCAAAAAGCTCATGATCTCATCTTTGGAAATGATCTCGGAAGCATCGGGATTGATGACAAGCCCGGCATTGTGGCAGAACGGGCAACGGAAATTACACCCGCCGGCAAACAGTGTGCAGGCAATTTTGCCGGGATAATCAATCAAGGTCATTTTTTGGATTCCGTGTATGTTCATAATTTTTCTCCTGTCGCCCATTCGATTTGTTCATCATATCATACCGATCAATCATTTTCAACTTTCTTTGAAACGTAAATCGTTTATTTAGAAAAGCAAAAGCAACTAAAAAGTAACATTATTAATGTGAATCGGTTACTTTTTTAATTTGAAATATTTGATATTCATGCATTTTCCGCAAAATAACGGTAAAAATATACGCAAGCATCTCAGTTACCATAGAGGAGAATATGATTTATGAACGGAAAATCAGAAAAAAGCAAAACCAATTCGGCTAAAACGCAAAGAAATATCACCAATACTCTGTGCAATATGGAGGCGGCACAGGATATGATGGTGGAAGCCGAGAACCAAAAAACCAAAAGGATTTTAGACGATAAAAATAAAAACAACACTACCGATTTGAAAGACATGCGCAAAGAGATTAAAAACGAATCAAAAAACAGCCAAAAGGGGTATGAATAATCGATCATTTTTTAACGCAAAAGGCCCTGCCTTTCGGCAGGGCCTTTGAATGCATTTATAGGCGATTAGGCCTTTCTCTTTGCAAAGCAATCGCTGCAATACACGGGACGGTCGTCACGCGGCTTGAACGGAACTTTGCACGTTGCACCACACTCTGCGCAAGTGCAATCATACATCTCGCGCTCACCTCTGGCGGCATTCTTGCGGTTGTCACGGCAGGACTTGCATCTCTGCGGTTCGTTTACAAAGCCTTTGGTCGAATAAAATTCCTGCTCGCCGGCGGTGAACACGAACTCTGCGCCACAATCTTTGCAAATAAGGGTTTTGTCTTGAAACATGGATTTTCCTCGCTTTAAATAATTTGCCCTGCGGATACAACAGCATTGACACCCGTGTGAAACACACCAAGGGAACACATTCGCATTCGATCAGTGGCATGCGGCTATAATATCACAAAGCTCTCACCTTGTCAACAGTTATAGGGCGCTAACTTGATTTTTATTGCCATAATATAGTATTATTGCCCCAAAAAGCGTCAATTTTTATGAAATTTATATAAATATTTTGAATCTCTTTGTGCGGTTTTTCAGGGATTAAGCTTGAACGTGCTCACAATTTCTTGAAATAATCCGCTGTCAATGTCGTCTGATGCGGGGTTTTCCAAGCTGTAAAACTGCATGCAATAAGCATAATCGCCGTCCACAATTACATAAAAATACGGATACCAGCGATCGATTTGAATCTCTCCCCCGCCCTCCGGAGAGACGCTTTGAATGATTTTTGCATAGGTTTTTTCGCCGCTAGGAACGGTCAATTTTCCGATGGTGATATCTCCTATCACTTTGGTTTTGGACATCGAGTCCTCAAAATTCTTCTTTAAAAAGCTGCCCGCGAAATCAAATCCGGCCGGAAGTTTCACTGCTGCGACGGATTCAAATATCTTGACTTCTGTATACCGATCGTGGAAAGTGGGTGCGCCTTCGGCATCACGGATCCAACTCTCCGGAAAAGTCAGCGAAAAAGTTTTTGTCCCGGAGCCGTTATCCTCAAATGCCTGCCAATCCTCGGTGGTCATCACATTGACCTCAAAGGTATATTCATCCGACAGGCACAACTCGCAGGACGGCAGATTTAAGTCGGAACCCGCCGATGATGCGGTGCTGACGGTTGAACCGGCAGAAATGCTCGAAGCGGGTTTAGATACCTCAGAGACCACCGGGGTGGTAACATAGGAACAACCGGCGGCAACGAATGCCACCGGTAGTAAAATCGAAATCAATTTCTTCATATTACACACGTCCTCCGATCAGATCGTTCATGTCATATAAACCGGGTTTTTGCTGAACCAAAAACAAAGCCGCGTTGACCGCACCTGCGGCAAACATTTTTCGGCTTCCGGCGCTGTGCGAGAGCTTGATCACTTCATCCTCTCCGGCGAAAATAACCTCGTGTTCGCCGATGATGGTACCTCCCCGGATGCTGTGAATGCCGATCTCCTCATGATCGCGGGGTTTTCGCTGCAAATGTCGATCGTAGGTGTAAACCGGTGTTTCCTTCAGCCCGTCACTTGCGGATTTTGCCAGCATCATCGCGGTGCCGCTGGGTGCGTCCACCTTTTTGTTGTGGTGCGCTTCGACGATTTCGATGTCAAAGGTCTCCCCTAAAATCTCGGCGGTCTTTTTGACGAGCGCCATAAGGATATTGATTCCCACCGACATATTGCCGCTTTTAAAAATCGGAATTTTCGCCGAGGCCTCTTTGATCATCGCCATCTGTTCTTCGTTTTGACCCGTCGTCATGATGACCAACGGCAGATTGCGGCGTATGGCATATTCAAGCAGCGCCGCCGTGCCCTCGACGATGGAGGCATCAATAATCACATCCGCTTGTCCCTCATATCCACCGGGCGCAAAAACCATGAAATCTTGCTTTTTTGCGGTGTTTTGATCCATTCCGGCGCAGACGAAACACTCCTTGCGCGAGGAGACAACCTCCGCAACCATCGAACCCATTCGTCCGTTGACACCGCTGATGAGAATTCCTGTCATTCTGTTTTATACATCCTTTCAGCGCTTCAGCCGATCAGGCCGACTTTTTGCATGGCGGCGACAAGCTGCTTTTTGCCGCTGTCGCCGAGGTCGCAAAGCGGCAACCGGCAGCCGCCGACTTCATAACCCATGAGTTTGAGCGCTGATTTGACCGGGATCGGATTAACTTCGCTAAACAGCGCATCGATGAG